>CAUPVH010000067.1:0-7056 GCA_963514635.1 uncultured Prevotella sp.
CAAAAAAATGAGTTTACTAACCCAACCATAAAAAAGATTACAACCATGGAAGTGGAGAAAATCATGCAAGAACTGGAGCGCAAGCATCCAGGTGAGTCTGAATTCCTTCAGGCAGTAAAAGAAGTGCTTGTTTCAATTAAGGATGTGTACAACCAACACCCTGAGTTTGAGAAAGCTAAAATTATCGAGCGGATGGTAGAGCCCGAACGCATCATCACCTTCCGTGTTCCTTGGACCGACGATAAGGGCGAGGTACACGTTAACATCGGTTATCGCGTGCAATTCAACGGCGCTATTGGCCCATACAAAGGCGGATTGCGTTTCCATCCCTCTGTAAACCTCTCTATCTTGAAGTTCTTGGGCTTCGAGCAAACGTTCAAAAACGCACTTACAACGTTGCCTATGGGCGGCGGTAAGGGTGGTAGCGACTTTGCACCCCGCGGGCGCAGCGATGCTGAAATCATGCGTTTCTGCCAGGCTTTCATGACCGAATTGTATCGTCACATCGGTCCGAACGAAGACGTTCCCGCAGGCGACATCGGCGTGGGTGGCCGCGAAATTGGTTACCTCTTTGGCATGTATCGCAAGCTTACGCACCAATTTGAGGGCGTGCTTACGGGTAAGGGCCTTGAATGGGGTGGCTCAATCTTCCGTCCTGAGGCTACCGGTTACGGCGCACTTTACTTCGTTAACCAGATGTTGGAAACCAAAGGCATCGACATTAAGGGCAAGACCGTGGCAATAAGTGGTTTCGGAAACGTGGCTTGGGGTGCCGCTAAGAAGGCTACCGAGCTGGGTGCAAAGGTTATCACCATTAGTGGCCCCGACGGTTATATCCTCGACCCGAATGGCGTTAGCGGCGAGAAAATCGACTATATGCTCGAACTTCGCAGCAGTGGCAACGACGTTTGCGCACCATACGCAGACAAGTTCCCTGGCTCTACGTTCTTTGCCGGCAAGAAACCTTGGGAGGCAAAAGCCGACATTTACTTGCCCTGCGCTACCCAGAACGAACTGAACGGCGAAGACGCCGACAAGATTTTGGCTGCCAAACCCGTTTGCGTGGCCGAGGTTTCGAACATGGGTTGCACCGCCGAGGCTGCCGAAAAGTTTGTCGCTACGAAGACATTGTTCGCACCTGGAAAGGCTGTTAACGCTGGTGGCGTAGCTACTTCGGGTCTTGAAATGACGCAGAACTCCCTGCGTTTGGGATGGACCGGCAAGGAAGTGGACGAACGTCTGCACCACATCATGTCGTCGATACACGAACAATGTGTGAAGTATGGCACCGAGGCCAACGGATACATCGACTACGTGAAGGGCGCTAACATCGCCGGATTTATGAAGGTGGCCCACGCCATGATGGCTCAGGGCATCGCATAAGCAACGTAAACGCGATAAGAATTAGAGTGTTGTGCACCCGCATGCCTAAGGCAGAAGGAGCTGCAATCCGTGCCGAAGGCTGTGCATCGGGGTGTGACAAACCTCAATAATCATAAATTCAAACAACGTGACGCATTTAAGATACGTATTGTTTGTAGCATTTACCATTTTGGGCTTTATCTCTTTGCACGCACAGCAGAGAGGTAAAGCCTCTTTTTATTCGCGCCAAGCAACGGGGGCGCGTACCAGTAGCGGCGAACGACTGCACCATCGTGACTTTACTTGCGCCCATAGGACACATCCTTTCCGCACGTTGCTGAAAGTGAAAAACCTAAGCAACGGCAAGGAGGTTGTGGTTAGGGTGAACGACCGCGGCCCCTTTGGGCGTGGACGAATCGTTGACTTGTCGTGGGGTGCAGCCAAGGCGTTGGGCATGCTCTCGCAAGGGGTGGTTGACGTAGAGATTACGCCTGTGGGGAAGAAGAAAGTATCTTCTAAGGGCAAAGGGTCAACCTCCGATGCAAGTTTAAAACACAAGTCGGGAAAACGAAAGGGAAAGGCCCATGCGAAGAAGGGGAAACATAAGGACAAAAAGGGTTCTTCTGCCATAGGAAAGAAACACAAGAAGAGGGACTCGAAACTGAAAGGTAATGCCAAATTACGTCATTCTGACAAAGCGAAACACGTTAAGCCGAAGAAGAAACACGTTAAGCCGAAGAAGAAACATGTGAAAACTAAGCCCCAAAAGGGCAAAAAGAAAACCAAGAAGGGAAAGAACGGGAAGAAGAAAGGGAAGAAAGGGCGCAGATAACGGCGCAGAATGGCACAAGGATGATGCCCAAAGAGGTGATAATTGGCCTTTTGTTAAAGCCAATTTCGTTGTCTGCTATGGCGTAACGCCTATCACATGGGTGTTGAAAGAATTGCTCCTGCCCCGTGGAAATCGGTCTACTGCCATAACGCTTAGTAGCTGGTGATGAAACGCTGCTTTGGCTTTGTGGAAATGAGTAGAGAGCAACGGGGGGCTTTTGTAAAGTCAGCCTGCAAGCGGTTGAAATGCCCAATAAGCCCATCTTAATCTCTTCAATCCCTCCGAATTAAACTTTTTATGTTATGGAAAAGCAAAGACAACAAGAGTTGGCCGAACTTAAACCAACGGCCGAAATGATGGACGAAGAACAATTTTGGGCCATTGTACAAACCGCAGTAGACGAGGCTGGCGACGACGAAGCTGAATATTTGGACGTTGTTAAACGCGAGCTGAGCAAGCTGTCGTTAAAAGAAATGATTGGATTTAGGCTCCGAACCGACAAACTTCTTTACGATAGCTACACCTCCGAGATGTGGTGTGCCGGCTATTTGATGAATGGAGGCTGTTCGGACGACGGTTTTGAGTATTTCCGCTTGTGGGTTATTTCGCGCGGTCGTAAGGCTTACGAGGCGGCTATGGCCAACCCCGACAACCTTATCGACTACATAGGCGATGATGACGAGATGGACTTTTTTGAGTTCGAATCGTTCTGGTATGTGGCATTAGAGGCGTTCGAAGAGGCCGTTGATGCCGAGTTGTACGACTATGTTGACGACGACAACTTCAAAACTTGCGAGGGCAACTATCCCAATTTTGAATTTAATTGGGAAGAAGACGAACCTGAATCCATGCAAAAGTTATGCCCGCGCCTATTTGAAAAGTTCTGGGAATAAAGCCCATCTTGCTTGATGCACATGGCGTTTGGCACTTGCCCAAACGTTTGAAACTTAGAAATAGAACTGCTCAGTGGTGTGGATAGGGACAATTAATGGCATCGATTGGGCAATAAGAAGGGTTGGTTTGTCTTCACAGATTAACCCCATTGAACAACTATGGCTTGTTCTTCCTGACCAACATCGCGATAGGTTGGACCAATCAAAGCCGAAAAGCCAATTGGAAAAGCAGGCTAGTAACACTCGTTTTTATGATATTGCTGTTCGTTAAAACCCTAATGGACGGCAATATTTTCTTTTATTCAGAGCATCTTGAGTATTGAAAGGATTGGCACACTACTCCTCTTTCTCACCTTATAAAAGGTGTTGGGCGAGTCTATTTGGGAGAGAAATAGGATTGGGGAGAGCGGTTGTTTGTTGGGCAGGAGTGAGAAGTAAGTCCGTTTGGCATGCGTCTACTTTGGACGAAAGGCCGTGCGATAGTTGAGAACGACTATTTTGTCAACTCGTTTTTTCTTCCGACCTTTGCACAAAGAAAACAAATCTGCACAACAATGATACGCACACTTATGCGCCCTTTGCGCCAATGGGTGTTCTTCGTGGCCATGTTTGCGGCCATTACGCTGATGCCTTTCGAGGCCATTAAGCACATGTACGCCTATCCCGACGAAGTGGCGGCAGCCCTGCTGCACCTCGTCGCCGCCCTTGCTTTGGCCTATTTGCTCACCTGTGTGGTGCATGCCGTGGGCCGAACATGGTTTAAATGTTTGGCCTACGCCCTGCCCACATGGTGTGTGTTGTTGCGAAGTTTTCTGCATTTCGCCCTCCATTCAGAGCTAACACCCAAGACCGTAATGCTCGTTGCAGAGACCAACGCCGCCGAAGTGTCGGGCTTTTTCTCCACATTCGCCGTGTCGGCAGGCGCATTTAAAAGTTACGCCCTCACCATATTATATATCGCCGTGGTTGTTTTTGCCGAACGCCATCGGCTAACTTGGGGGCATTGGTTGCAGCGCAAGCTGCCCACAAAGTTGCTTGTAGGCACAATCCTCTGCTCGTTTGTTGCCCTAGGCTACACTTATTCGGCCATTCCTGCCCTGCTACGCTGCCAAACCACGGCCGACGCCGAGTGGTGGAACATTCGTTATTATGCCTATTCGATGGACGATTTGTCCATTGCCGCCTATTCGTTATACGTTCCGCATCTGATGAAACGCGAACTGCAAGAGGCTGTGGCCAATAACTTAGCGGCGGCCAAGCGTGCAAGTAGCCTGGCCAATGATGCCGATTCGCTTACGTTGGTGGTGGTTATTGGCGAGTCGTACATCAAAAGTCACGCCCAAATCTATGGCTATCCACTGCCCACTACGCCGCGAATGGTGGCCGAACAAAAGCGCGGTAACCTGCTGGGCTTTACCGATTATATCAGTCCTTACAACTTCACCACCGAGGCAGTAAAGGCCATACTCAGCACCAACGAAGTGTCCGCAGGGCAGAATTGGAGCCAAGGCGCACTGTGGCCCGTGGTGTTTAAGCGGGCTGGCTACACGGTTGAGATGTGGAGTAACCAACTGGTAACGGCCGACAACGTGTTTACCAATTACAGTCTTAACGGCTTTATCTACCATCCGCAGATACGTCCCGTAGCCTACAACAGCGTTCGCGGCAGTGAAGGTACACTCGATGGGGCACTCGTTTCGCAAGCTCTTGCTTACGCTAAGGCCAACAGTCGTCGTCATCGCCTACTGTTGTTACACCTCAACGGCCAACATTTCAACGCCAAAGACAAATATCCCGATACGTCGGCATTCTACGTTTTTAGTGCGGCCGACATTAAAAGCTCTGCCCCTTGGCTAACGCCGAAAAAGCGACAGCAAGTGGCCGAGTACGACAATGCCACCCGCTACAACGACCATGTGCTGGGTATGGTGTTCGATGCCATGCGCAATACGCAGGCCGTAGTGGTTTACTTGCCCGACCACGGCGAAGAAATTTACGACTGGCGCGACCAATATGGCCGCTCGACAACGCCCGAATACACTTCGGCTTACATGCACAGCATGAACGATATTCCCCTTATTGTATGGGCATCGCCCTCGTTTATCGCTCGTAATCCCCAGGTATGGCATCGTCTGCAAGGTGCGGTAGCTCGTCCGGGTATGTCCGATGGGCTCTGTCATCTGCTCTTTGGCATCGCCAACCTTCGCACTCCTTATTATATAGCGCGCAAGGATATGGCCAGCGACATGTGGAAACCCGCGCGCAGAATTGTTTATGGAAAGGTGGAGTATAAGCCGTAGTGGGAAGTTTATTCGTAAGCTTTAGCGGTTTCATTCGTTTGTCTTACCTGTCTTATTCATCCCTTTACTCATCGTATAACCCTGTGAAATACAGGTTCTTCCTGTGTTCTTGCTTGTCCTATCTCATTTGTTTCTTCCACCTACCTTCCTATTCTCCTTTTCCGTTTAGGGTATTCCCTACCTTCGTTTGGGGGAATTCCTCTCACGTACTTGGCCATTCTTACTAACTTTGCATCCAGAAACGAGGACGAAAGCGGCCAACAGCGATAGGCTTAGCCAAGGCAATGCCGCAGAGTTTCGTCCCAATTAAAAAAACAAACGCGATGGTAGCAAGAAAACTCATCATGGCACTAATCGCTCTGGCGATACTCGTTGGATGCGGAACTTACGCAGGCTCTGGGGCCTATGCGGGTGCTACGCTAGGCTCGATCTTAGGCAGTGCCATCGGCGGAATAACTGGCGGAGCGCGTGGCTCGGACCTCGGACAGATTGTTGGCATGGGCGTTGGAGCTGCCGTCGGAGCGACAATTGGCGAACAAGCAGACAAGAAAGTCGAAGAACGAAGTGAGAAAAGGCGCGAACGCATAGAACAACGTCGCCGAGAAATGGAACGCGAAGACTACGGATATAACGAAGAAGAGCCTGCTTACGGCCAATATCCGCCCTACGATAGCGGCTTTGACGAGAACAACGGAGGCGACGACCGGATATTCGACTTCAAGGGTTCTGACTATACGGGCAATTACAGCGCACAACAACCCAGTGCTAGTGAGGGCGCACAGCAAGAGCTAACGCCCACAATCAGCACGCTGCCGATAGAGATGCGCAACGCTCGGTTTGTAGACGACAATCAGAATCGACAGATTAATCGCGGCGAGCTTTGCAAGGTTATCTTCGAACTATGGAACAATGGTAGCCAGACGCTACACGACGTTCAACCCATTGTTACCGAAGAAACGGGCAACAAGTACTTGGCAATCTCGCCCACCATACACGTTGAACAGCTTGAACCAGGCAAAGCCATACGCTATACTGCGCTGGTAAAGGCAAACAAGCGACTGAAACAAGGCAACGCCGTTATACGTGTGGCTGTCGTAAGGGGTAACAACATCCCCATTTCGGAACCCTTGTTCTTCAACATCCCAACAGATAAGTAATTCATACAACATTCTATATTTCATTAGGTACAGCGTTTAAAAGGAAAAAAGATCATTCAGGATTAGAGACGTTATTTAGAAATCAGGTTGATGATTAATGGCAATTGTGAAGTTGCCTCACAAACAAAGAGAGAGAATTAAACAACTGAGAGAAGGCCACGACATGTGTGTTACATCGTGTGTCGCTGGCAAGAGAGTGGCGTTAAATCGTGGAACTGTGTTGGGGCAACACCTATTTCAGCCCCTTCAACAGCCACGATAGCGCCGACCCATAACGAGAAAAGGAGGTTTCGTTAAGTAAAAAGATTAACATGCAGAGGCGAGTGGCGCACCATAAGGGCATTAACTCGTTGCCTTGTCAACAGCAAGCGAGCTTGTTAACTTGCCAACTTGTTAACTGGCAAACGAACTCGTTAACTTGTCAACTCGTTAGCTTGTTAACTGACTAACGAACTTCTCAACACGTAAATAGGAAACAATAGCCGAGCATTCCAAGTCGCGAAGACTAAGGA
>CAUPVH010000068.1:0-7047 GCA_963514635.1 uncultured Prevotella sp.
ATAAAGAAGGTAATGTGAAGCGTTCGTTTAGGTCGCCAAAAGAAGACGATTGGACGCTGGTTAAGAAACGTACCGAAGACCATTTGGAGAAATCGGGCTTAACCGTGGGGGCATTTATTTACCAACATCTTTTGGCGAACCCATCAGATAAGGTGCGTGCCCAATTGGTGCGAACCATCGACCGCAAATATTACAAGCGCGAATTGCAAGCGATAATAGCCAAACAGATGGAGTTTCATCCCGAATTGCGTGATGCTGAATTGCTGAAAGCATGTGCCGAAGAGCTCTATCGGAACAACGAGGCACACCGCGCACAGCTTCTCGCAAAAGACTTTAAGCACTTGCTTGTAGAAGACGTGCTGTTTTATCAGCGTCCGCTGAAAAGCAAAAAGTCGCTTAAACCCAACTGCCCGAACAAACCCCGCCAATATATTAATAAGGAGACGGGAGAAATAAAGGATGTAAACGTGAAGTGCATTGCCAAGTCTAACCCTTATTTCCAAGAGTTCAGATTATGGCAATGGATAAGCAACCTTAGACTCCTGCGCCAAGCCGATGGTCAGGACGTAACCGCCGCGTACATCAAGGGCAACGAAGACAAGGAGCGACTTTTCGACATGCTCAACAACCAAGGCGAAATAAAACAGGAACACATCTTGCGCGACTTTTTGAAATTGAAGAAACCAAAGGGTGGCGAATTTTTCTTGCGTTGGAACTATGTAGACGACAAGATTTACCCTGCCAACGAAACGCGCCATGCCATGAACAAAGCCATTAAGGGCATGGCCGTGGATAAGGAGGAGAAAGAAACGCTTGGGCAATTGTTTGTTCAGCCCGCCGTGGAATATATGCTTTGGAACTTGCTCTACTCCATTACCGACCGCAACGAGCTTGTCAGTGCCCTGCGCCGTTTTGCTCTTGCACATGGTGTTTCTTCTGTCGATGCCTTTGTGGAATCATTTTTGAAGGTGAAACCCTTTAAGAAAGAGTATGGTGCCTATTCGGAGAAAGCCACCAAAAAGCTGTTACAAGTAATGCGACTGGGCAAGTATTGGTGCGGTGACGAATTGCCCGAACCTGCTAAGCGGACGAAAGGCAATAAGCAAGCCGTGTACGATGAAATGGCTAATCGGGGCATTTGCAAGCAAACCTTGCAAAACATCAGCAACATCATCGAAGAGAATATAGACGAGCGGTTGATGGGTGCGCTTCTTAACCCTGAAAGACCTCTAACGGAGTTGTTTCATTTCCAAGGCTTATCCGTTTCGGATGCTTGTTACGTGGTGTATGGCCGACATTCGGAAGTGGCCGAAATAGTCAAGTGGAAAGATGCTGGCGAACTGAACACCTTCATCAACAACTTTAAGCAACATTCTATGCGCAACCCCATCGTTGAGCAATGTGTGCTAGAAACCTTGCGCACGGTACGCGATGTGTGGGAGCAGGAAGGGCAGATAGACGAGATACACGTTGAACTTGGGCGCAATATGAAACGAACGGCCGAACAAAGGGCGCGCGACACCCAGGCCATACAGCGCAATGAAAACACCAACATGCGCATAAGCTTGCTGCTTACCGAATTGAAGAACGACCCCAGCATCAGCGATGTTCGGCCTTATTCGCCTTCGCAACGCGAATTGCTGAAAATATACGAAGAGG
Organism: uncultured Prevotella sp.; assembly: GCA_963514635.1. Classification (GTDB taxonomy): domain Bacteria; phylum Bacteroidota; class Bacteroidia; order Bacteroidales; family Bacteroidaceae; genus Prevotella. Next base: position 1,660 of record CAUPVH010000068.1, read on the forward strand.
GCGCATTGGAAAACTTGACCAACCAAGACGAAGACATCGCTAAGATTTCTCGTTTGGCACAACCATCCGCTAGCGAACTGCGGCGCTATAAGCTGTGGCTCGACCAAAAGTATGTGTCGCCATATACGGGTAGGCCCATCCCTTTGGCCAAGCTGTTTACCCCTGCCTACGAGATTGAACACATCATTCCGCAGAGTCGTTATTTCGACAATTCGTTCTCTAACAAGGTTATTTGTGAGGCCGAGGTAAATAAGCTCAAAGCTAACAATTTGGGTATGGAGTTTATTAAGAAATTCGGTGGAAAAACAAAGGGCATCCTTGACGAGGAAGCCTATAAGCTGCACGTTACGACTAACTACGCCCACAACCCCGCAAAGCGAAGCAAGCTGTTGATGGAAGACTTGCCCACCGATTTTAATTCGCGACAGCTCAACGACACACGCTATATCAGTAAAACGGTGATGGCCCTGCTTTCTAATGTGGTTAGAGAGGAAGGAGAACGAGAAACGCGTTCGAAACATGTGGTGGTATGTACGGGCGGCGTTACAGATACGCTGAAAAAAGATTGGGGCTTGCACGATGTGTGGCACAATTTGGTCTATCCGCGTTTTATCAGGCTTAACAATCTTACAGGTACTCAGATCTTTGGGTATTGGAGAGCGTTGGATGAGGAGAATAAAAAGCAAGGAGAAGATGGTAAGAAAGTATTCCAAATCACTTTACCTCCTGAATGCCAACGCGGATTTGTGAAAAAGCGTATCGACCATCGTCACCATGCTATGGATGCACTTGTTATCGCCTGCGCATCGGCCAACATTGTTAACTATCTCAATAATCAATCGGCTGCCAATCCGCATATTCACGAGAACCTTCAACGCCTGCTGTGCGACAGAAAACGCGTGATAAGAAAGCCTTGGTCAACCTTTACACAAGATGCTCAAAAGGCACTTGAAGACCTTGTTGTTAGCTTTAAAAATACAGTTCGCGTGGTAAATAAGGCCTCGAACACGTATCTCCGTTACGATAAGGATGGAAAGAAGAAACGATTTAAACAAGAGGGTGAGGGGCTGAAAGCCATCAGAAAACCCATGCACAAGGAAACGTACTACGGCGAGGTGAACCTTATTAGAAAAGAAATGCTGCCTTTGAAACGTGCCTTGGAGGATGTTGACGCCATTGTAGACAAGGAATTGCGTGCCTGCATAAAGGGTCTTCTACGTGATGGCTTTAACCTCCAGCAGGTGTTGGCCAACTTTAAAGCTAAGGACTTTAAGTTTAATAAGCGCGATATAAAGAAGGTGGAAGTGTATGTTAGTTCTACAAAATCTACGCCAATGGTGGCTACGCGTAAGTCGTTGGATACATCTTTCAATGCCAAACGCATTGCCGACATTACCGACACGGGCATTCAAAAGATTTTGCTAAACTATTTAAAGGCCAACGATAATTCTCCCGAACAGGCCTTTACGCCCGAAGGTATCGCCTATTTGAACGAACACATTGCCGAGTATAACAGTGGGAAACCGCATCAACCCATATTGAAGGTGCGTGTATCGGAGATTAGGGGTGCTAAGTTTGCTGTGGGACAGACGGGTTCGAAGAAAACTAAATTTGTTGAAGCGCAGTCTGGAACCAACCTTTATTTCGCCATTTATGAGGACAAGGAAGGTAAACGGAACTTTGAAACCATTGCCCTTAACGTAGCGGCAGAGAGGTTGAAAACGGGGCAAACGCCTGTCCCGGAAACTAACGATGCTGGCCTGCCTCTTAAATTCTACCTTTCGCCGAACGACTTGGTGTATGTTCCCACAGACGAAGACCTTGCCGCAGCACGTCCCTCAATAGACAAGCGGAGGATATATAAGATGGTTAGCGCAACGGATAGGGAATGTTACTTCTTGCCATTCGAAGTCGCATCTACTATATATAATAAGGTGGAGTTCGAATCCATGAATAAAATGGGACGTGCAATAGACATGATGGAGTATTCTGACAATTATGATAGTTCCACCATTAGTAAGATTATGATAAAGGACGTGTGCTGGAAGTTGGAAGTAGACCGACTTGGTAACATCACAAAAATTGTGAGGTAATGATTAAGAAGACACTTTGTTTCACTAATCCCGCCTATCTAAGTCTGCACCAATGCCAGTTGGTTATCCGTCTGCCCGAAGTAGTGGAGAACGAAAGTCTGAGCAATGTGCTGAAAGAGCAGGCCGAGCGCACCATCCCTGTGGAAGACATTGGGGTGGTGGTGCTCGACCATCGGCGCATAACCATCACTTCGGGCGCGCTTGATGCCTTGCTCGAAAACAATTGTGCGGTGATAACCTGCAATGCGCAAGGTCACCCCGTGGGGCTACTTCTTCCCCTTAGTGGCAATACCTTGCAAAGCGAACGCTTTCGCGAGCAGATAGATTCTTCTCTGCCTTTGCGCAAGCAGCTATGGCAACAAACCATCAAGCAGAAGGTTGCCAACCAAGCTGCGGTTCTGCGGAGCGTGACAGGTAACGACGAAAAGTGCATGCAGGTGTGGGCAGAACAGGTGCGAAGTGGCGACCCTGATAACATCGAGGCGCGTGCCGCAGCCCATTATTGGAAACATCTATTTCCCCAACTGCCGCATTTTGTTAGGGCGCGCGAAGGCGAACCGCCCAACAATTTGCTGAACTATGGCTATGCCATTCTGCGTGCAGTGGTGGCAAGGGCATTGGTTGGCAGTGGCTTGTTACCCACTTTGGGTATTCATCATCACAATCGCTACAATGCCTATTGCTTAGCCGACGACATTATGGAGCCTTATCGGCCCTATGTAGACCGCCTAGTGCTGAACATCATTCGCACAAATGGGGTGGTGGATGAACTCTCTCGCGAGTTGAAGTCGCAGTTGCTTGTTATTCCTACACTAGATGTGGTTGTTAATGGTAAACGAAGTCCGTTGATGATAGCCGTTCAACAGACCACGGCTTCGCTCTATAAATGCTTTTCGGGCGAGCTACGCCGTGTGAGTTATCCTGAAATGTAATTTGCTTATGTCAAACCTTAGCCGGCTTAATGAATATCGTGTTATGTGGATATTGGTGTTTTTCGACCTTCCAACAGAAACGAAGAAGGATAAGAAAGCATATGTAGACTTTCGCAATCTTTTGCAGCGAGATGGGTTCACCATGTTTCAATTCTCCATCTACCTGCGGCATTGTGCTAGCATGGAGAATGCGGAAGTGCATATCAAACGGGTGAAAAACTCGCTCCCCAAGTATGGCAAGGTTGGTGTTTTGTGTATAACAGATAAGCAATTCGACAACATTCAGCTCTTTTATGGCACTAAACCTCATAAGCCTAACGCACCAGGGCAACAACTGGAATTGTTCTAACACCCGGCATTATTAGAAAGAAGAAATCCCACTCGCCCAGAATGGGATTTCTTTTTGCAGTCTCATTTTTTTTATTTCTTAAATCTTTGTATCTGTTTGTGGTACAAATAGATATGAAATTTAAGCTGTTTGTGATACTGCAAAAGTACGATTTTTCAAGCAAATCACAACAATGAGCGTTATCACGAACGAAGAGCCGAAGCTGTTTGTGATACTGCAAAAGTACGATTTTTCAAGCAAATCACAACGCGAGAAATGTGGGAAAAGCAAGTCGCCCAGCTGTTTGTGATACTGCAAAAGTACGATTTTTCAAGCAAATCACAACAAAGGAAAGGATTATGGCTACATTACAGCGCTGTTTGTGATACTGCAAAAGTACGATTTTTCAAGCAAATCACAACCAAGCCGAGCTAGAGGAGCAAACCACTATTGCTGTTTGTGATACTGCAAAAGTACGATTTTTCAAGCAAATCACAACACGTTTAAGCGCATACGCCTCCTTGGCAGCGCTGTTTGTGATACTGCAAAAGTACGATTTTTCAAGCAAATCACAACTGTTCCCTATTCCCAACTATGGCACCTTTAGCTGTTTGTGATACTGCAAAAGTACGATTTTTCAAGCAAATCACAACATGTTAACGTAAGTACTATTCGTAGTGCATGCTGTTTGTGATACTGCAAAAGTACGATTTTTCAAGCAAATCACAACTAACGTATCTTAGATTGTTTGAACGTTATGGCTGTTTGTGATACTGCAAAAGTACGATTTTTCAAGCAAATCACAACACCCCTCAGTAGGTTCAATTTCAATAGAAAGCTGTTTGTGATACTGCAAAAGTACGATTTTTCAAGCAAATCACAACTAGTTTGTCGCTTTCCGAATTGATAAAAACGCTGTTTGTGATACTGCAAAAGTACGATTTTTCAAGCAAATCACAACGAAGATTTAATAATTTTCTACTGTCTTCCAGCTGTTTGTGATACTGCAAAAGTACGATTTTTCAAGCAAATCACAACGTTGGAGTTCAGTGTCTATAAAAACGATATGCTGTTTGTGATACTGCAAAAGTACGATTTTTCAAGCAAATCACAACTATCAGTAGTGGTGTACCATATCTCGTTGTGCTGTTTGTGATACTGCAAAAGTACGATTTTTCAAGCAAATCACAACTAAGGCTTCGGTGATATAATAATCTATAATGCTGTTTGTGATACTGCAAAAGTACGATTTTTCAAGCAAATCACAACAAAATACTGCGTTGTGAAACGTGGTATTTTGCTGTTTGTGATACTGCAAAAGTACGATTTTTCAAGCAAATCACAACGGTGATGCTTTTGGCCAAGTTGGTAATTATGCTGTTTGTGATACTGCAAAAGTACGATTTTTCAAGCAAATCACAACAGTCGGCAAGGGCGGCAATTTTGATGAACTGCTGTTTGTGATACTGCAAAAGTACGATTTTTCAAGCAAATCACAACAGTCGGCAAGGGCGGCAATTTTGATGAACTGCTGTTTGTGATACTGCAAAAGTACGATTTTTCAAGCAAATCACAACTGTTCAAAGGCAGATAAGCTGGATATACTGCTGTTTGTGATACTGCAAAAGTACGATTTTTCAAGCAAATCACAACTGGCTATCACTGCCGCCTTACAGGGAATGGCTGTGTGCATGGCCTGCTCCACCTGCTGTGGGGCGTAGGCGATGATGTCGGCTATTTGTTTGGCGTTCATTATTTTTCTTGATAAAATGTTTGGTGTCCTGGTTTTATTTTGTATCTTCGCACTAGCCCATTAGGGTTAGCATGTGCTACGGCACGTTGCATCGCGGGAGAACTTCTGTTCTCCCGTTGTTATTTATCGCCAGTGTAGAAAGTATAGAGTTGTTTGTGATACAGCGAATGTGTGAGTTCTCAAACAAATCACAACAGACTAGCATTTGCCTTGAACGTACCTCACAAATTTTAGTCTTGGTCTTCTTGCCGCCAAACGCGCCCTTGATGCACGCGCCACGGG
>CAUPVH010000069.1:0-7034 GCA_963514635.1 uncultured Prevotella sp.
TTGCTGCTCTATCTGGCCGGAATAAAGGCCAAGAGCTACCGCGAAGAGAACAACTTAATTAGTCCGAAGTACGACGAAAGCCGTCCGCGAATACTCAAAGGCACCACCGATTACGACAAATTGCCGCGCCCCAAGCCCCAAAGTGCAGCATCAAACATCGGCCAACGCCTTACATCACATTAACCTTAACCCATCATTATGCCACCAAACGAGCAACACAAAGAAGAAAAAAACGCGGTGCAAACCAGCCAACAGCAGGCCACGGCACATGCCAACAGCCACGCCAACAAGCCCACTAGCGGCCAAAACGCCACTAGCATCAACGCCTGTATGCGCGGCCTGGCCATCATAGGCATATTCTTGCACAACTATTGCCATTGGCTTGGTCCGATAGTTAAGGAGAACGAGTACACCTTTAACGCCGAAAACGTAACGCGCATGAACCATGCCTTGGTGCATCCCGATGCGCAATTGCCCATGCACATGCTGTCGTTCTTCGGCCATTACGGCGTGCCCGTGTTCCTTTTCCTTAGTGGATACGGCCTTTTCAAGAAGTATCACGCCGTTCAGGTGCCTGCGGGCAAATTCCTGTTTAGCCATTATCTTAAACTGTTTCGCATGATGGCGGTGGGCTTTGCGCTCTTTATCGCCGTAGACACGCTTTATCCGCCCAGCTGGCATTACGATAGTTTGAAGGTTATCTCTCAGCTATTGATGTTCAATAACCTACTGCCCCGTCCCGACAAGATGATTTGGCCTGGCGCTTTTTGGTTCTTCGGGCTGATGATGCAGTTCTACTTGCTCTATCGTTTGGTTCTTCATCGCCGTCATTGGGGCATAACTGCGCTGCTTATGGCGTTGTGTTTGATTGTGCAATTGCAGCTTTCGCCCCTAGGCGAGCCAATGAATCGCTACCGTTACAACTTCATGGGCGGCATGCTACCCTTTGGCTTAGGCTTGCTTTATGCCCAATTTCAAAAGTCGGCCACGCTGCGGGGCGACGACAACGTTAAGCAATCGGCCGCCCTTTTAGTGTGCATCGTCCTGACGTATTACCTCAGTCAGAGTTTCTTAGGGTGGACTTTCGTCCCTGCCGTTATTTGTCTTGCAGCCCTCTTAACCACCAAATTGCTGGCACGCGCCCCTGTAATGGCGTGGCTTTATCGCGCCCTGTGCTGGATGGGCGGCATCTCGGCGGCTCTCTTTGTAACCCACCCCGTCACCCGAAAGCTCATCATCCCCATCTCGCGCCAAGGCCAACCCTACCTCGGATTGCTGCTCTACATCGTGGCATCCGTTGCTTTGGCATGGGTGGCAGACAAGCTTATCCGGCGTATTCCGCTACCCAAACGTTAACATCCGCAACCAATGACCCCAACAACAAACGGCATTCGCTTTGCCAACATCAGCCTACATCGAAGTGAACTAATGGGTTTGGCCATGATAGCCATTGTGCTTTTCCATGTCAGCTTGCCCCGTTTGTCGCCCTTCTATGGGCTTTGGCGTATGGGAAACATCGGTGTCGACGTGTTTCTTTTCCTTAGTGGCGTGGGACTTTGGTATGCTTTAACGGGCAACAAGTCGCTCAAACGCTTCTTCACACGCCGCTATCTGCGCATCTATCCCACGTGGTTTCTCGTGGCGTGTCTTTACTATGTGCCGCGCTTTTGGCAAGGAGCGAAAGGACCAAAAGAAGTGATTGACCTAGCGGGCGATGTGCTGGTGAACTGGGATTTCTGGCTACACGACGAGCTAACGTTTTGGTACATACCAGCAACAATGATGCTCTACTTCTTCGCTCCCGCCTATGTGCGACTCGTTTCGCGCCATGCAGCCTACCGCTGGTTGCCTGTTTTGATGATTGTTTGGTGCGTGGCCGTGCAATGGGTAAGCCCCATACACGATGCAGTTGGCCACATCGAGATATTCTGGAGCCGCGTTCCCATCTTCTTTATCGGCATCAATTGCGGTGCGCTGGTAAAGCAAGGACTAACACTCAGCTCCCAAAGCGTTTGGCTTTTGCTGGCTGCCACGGTGCTCTCTCTTGGCGTAGACATCTATTTGGAGCAGACAAGACACGGACTTTTTCCGCTTTTCATCGGGCGGATGCTCTACATCCCCGCCACGTTCAGCCTTGTTTTGCTATTGGGAAACTGGCTTACGGCCGTTCCGCAGCGCATAAAACGCGGTCTGCGACTGGTTGGAACCGTGAGCCTAGAAATGTATCTGCTGCACGCCCACTTCGTATTGGTGTACATAAAGCGGCTGCAATGGGGCTATTGGCCCACGTTCTTGGCCTGTTTCGCCATCACGCTGCCCTTGGCATGGCTGCTAAACAAGGGGATGGAACAACTAACAAAGCGATTTGAAAGATGAAAAAAACGCTCTTACTTATTCGTCCGCAACAATGGATTAAGAATGGGTTTGTGCTCATTCCCATGTTCTTTGGTGGACGACTGCTGAATGCCGACGATGCCATCGCAAGCGTCGTTACTTTCTTTGCATTCAGTTTTGCGGCATCGGCTATTTATTGTTTCAACGACATCGTTGACGTAGATGCCGACCGCCGACACCCCGTAAAATGCCACCGACCCATTGCATCGGGCGCGGTAAGTGTGCCAACGGCCTATGCGTTAATGGCCGTCTTGGCGTTGTTGTCGGCCTTATTGCTGTTCTTCCTACCCCAACGGGCAGGCGAAACGGCAGGCATCGTGGCCTTTTACTTCTTGCTTAACATGGCTTATTGCCTATGGTTGAAACGCCATGCCATCATAGATGTGTGCACAGTGGCCTTTGGTTTCGTGCTACGGATATTGGCTGGCGGCATGGCTTGCGATGTGGCGGTGAGCAATTGGTTGGTGTTGATGACCTTCTTACTTGCCCTTTTCCTTTCGTTTGCCAAGCGGCGCGACGACGTTTTGCGCATGAACGAAACGGGCGAACCGCCTCGCCGCAACACCATACGCTATAACCTCACCTTCGTAAACCAAGCCATCACCATTTCAGGTACCGTAACTCTGGTGTGTTACATCATGTACACGGTGTCGCCCGAGGTGGTTAGTCGGTTCCACGCACCCTACCTTTACCTCACCAGCATTTTCGTTTTGGTGGGTCTTTTGCGCTACATGCAGCTCACAGTGGTAGACGAAGTGAGTGGCGACCCTACCAAAATACTACTCCGCGACCGATTTACACAAGCCATTGTGGTGGCATGGCTCATGGCGTTTCTGTTGATAATATACTAGGAGTAAAGGGAGTAAGGAGGTAAATTTAGGAGTTAAAGGAGTTATGGAGTTATGGAGTTAAGCCAAATGCTTTTAAACTTTGAGGAGTTAAAGGAGTTAAGGAGTTATGGAGTTAAGCCAAATGCTTTTAAACTTTGAGGAGTTAAGCCAAATGTATAGGTGGTGTTAGGCTAATAGGATAAGTCAGACCAGTCAGACCAGTCTGACCTGTCTGACTTGTCTGACTTGTCCGACTTGTCCGAAAGCTAGAATGAACTAGAAATCTAGAAACCGCTAGACAAATTTAAAAGGCGCAGCCATTTTTTCACTTTTTCACCCTTTCACCTTTAAAAGGCGTTAGCCATTTTTTCACCTTTTCACCCTTTCACCTTTAAAAGGCGTTAGCCATTTTTTCACTTTTTCACCTTTTCACCTTTAAAAGGCGTTAGCCATTTTTTCACCTTTTCACCCTTAAAATTGTTGTCCTCATCCAAAACTCATAAGAAAATCGTTTTATAGCATACAAACAAACCGCTATGGCAGCTCGTCATAGCGGTTTGTTTGTACATTACGGCAGACTGTTAGAGTTTAGCCTGCCCGCCCGTTAAAAGATGTAGCCAAAGCCCACGTTCATATAAATGGGGTGCATGGTAAAGGTGATGGTGTTGAAATCCGCATTAAAGATGTTGTTAAAGCCGTAAGTGAGGTCGGCATTCACCGTGAAATGTTTGAAAGCGCGCCACGAACCGCCCATTTGCCAGCCCCAAAGCCAGCGGCGAAGGTCGTTAGAGAAGTTGTAGGCGGCCGTTTGGCCGTTGGTGAAACTAACCTTTTCGCCTATGGGCGACCCACTTCGCAGGTATCCTTCACTCACAAAACCCGAAAAGTCGCCGTCCATTCTGTACGAAACAAACAGGCCAGCACGCAGTTTCCAGCTATCGCCCAGCCTATAAGCGCCCAGCACGGGCAGCGTAACGAACGAACTCTTGTAAACAGTGTTCACGTCGCCCGTCCAATATCCCGATATGCGTTGGCCCCCGTCTATAATCTCCATGCCGTAGTTTTTCACAGTGGCGCCCGTTTCCATGCCCTTTTCTTCCAATCTCAGGCCAAGGGTTATGCCGAAGTTTCTGTTGCAATCGAGCCATTTGGTCATCATGCCCGCAATACTTCCGTTAAACTTCGGACTATAATCGTTTATCTTCCTTATTTCCTTTGGCAGCGGCATCGGACTTGCGCCACCTATGTTAACGCCGGCGCGCACTTCGTATTCCCATCCGTTTTTCTCAGATTGTATCAGGCTTTCGTTGCGTTCGTTTTGTGCAAGAACAGCTGTGGCAGGTGCAAAGGCCACGAACGCAAGGGTCAATAGTATGTGTTTACTTTTCATCATTAAGCTTTATTCGTGAAACAATTGCATCTCGTCTACCCACAATGTGCTGCCAACTGCGCCGCGGAAGAAGGCTCCGCCTTGGCTCGAAGACATCACGATGGCCAAGTTGTACTTGCCGCTGCGTAGCTTTTCGGGGTCGAGCGTGCGCCCGCCAACGGGTTCGAACGTCATGGCGAAGTGTGTCCATTGGTCTGTTGCCTTGCGTTCTTTCACTTGTGCTATCATTACAATGTTGGGATGCGTCTTGATATTGGTTCCGTCTAGGTAAGGAACTTCCGCTGTCGTTTCGTACATCACGGCGTAGATGTCGAAAGTGTCACGTTCGTTTGGCAATACCGTGTTGGTTTTGTCGGTAAAGTCTTTGCCTGGTTGGTATTTGTAAAAGCCTGATATGGCAATGGGCTTGTGGCGATAGGGTAAACCGAAGTGGGTGGACTTGGCCATGTTGCTAAGTTCAATCTTAAACTCGCCCAAAAATAGATTGCCTGCAGCGATTGGCGCGCCAAAGCCAATGCCGAATGGGCCAGTACTCCTAGTTACTAGCTTTGCACACTTTCCTATATGTCCTCCATCGTCTTGCATCGTTGGGTAATCCTTTGGCGAGGCGTTGCTATTGGTTATCATGAAACCCGCATTACCACTGTTCCACTCTATTTTAGAGCCGTCGGCAAGCTGTTCGTACAGCTTTTCAAACTTCTTAAATTCCTCTCCTGTGACTTCGTCCTTATATATATGGTAGTCTAAACCCTCGAAATGGAATTCCGTTGGCACGTCGTTAGAGACGAAAGTCACAGTGTATGTCTTTTTCCATTGCCCGTCTTGCGAAGTAACCACATAGGTTTGCGGCTTAGTGAAGTCTCTTTCCGTTCCGCTGGCGGGCGAAATTGTCGCGCCAGGGGTAAGTTCGAAACGTGGGGCAAGCTTGCTGCGGTCTTCCCATCCGTTGATGTAAAGGCGCACTTCGTCATTAGTTATCACCGGTTCGCGTATCAGTAAGTTGCCGTCGAGGTGAAAGGCAGTGATGTCTGCCTCGGCGTTCAGTGCCTCTTCGCGTATGCAAGCCGTGAAAATCGTCGCTAACGCGAGTGCGGCGACAATGGCTTTAAATGGTTTTAGAAATCTCATAAATACTAAATTTATTGATGTATCGTGGTGCAGAGCAGTGCATCGCCCTACACAACGTTGCTTGTCAAAAGACAAAACGCACTGCAAAAATACGACAAATATTTTAAAAAGCCGTGATTTTCAGTGGGATTATGCGTTGCGGTTCATCATATTCGAAATGGTGTAAACAACAAGTTGAACCATAATTTATTGTGAAAGGAGTGGAGGAAGGCTTGTCTTTGCTAACAATCAAAGACGCAGACTGTGTATGATACAATGCTAGAAAAATTGATGACAGGCATGGATAAGTGCCTACTAATGCCTTTTTATTGTACCTATTATAAAGAAAACACGCTGCTTCTCTCAACGAGATGCAGCGTATCACTATGTTTAACTAAAAATTCTTTCTAAACAAATGAAAGCCTCACGGTTTCCATTGTCATCCGTTAAACAATCTAACAATCTACCTTAATCTAATAACTAAAAACCTAAATCTAATATTACTAACCTAAACAATCTATTAACCTTTTGACAATGCAAAGTTACAACGACTTTCACTTTCTCGCAATACTTAGCACATGTTTTCGCTATAAAATCGCGTTATTCTTGATATAAATCAACATTGTGTGTTCGAACACAGCGGTGCTAATGCTCTTAATTTGTGCTTTTTGCTGTCGTTTCGCAGCTGTTGTCTATGCATTTGCAGGACTTTGGATTCGAAAAGGCTTTTTTCGTAACAACCGCATGCCACACAAGGCGGCCTTAACCTTTGGTGTTTGAATATTTTTCTGTAAGTTTGCAGTGTCGTAGCGATGCGCCAGTGCACAGCCAACGCACCGCCATACGCCCACTTGAACACCAAATACACATATTATATATATAGGATGCGAATACTGATTGTTAACACAAGCGAACGCACAGGCGGAGCTGCCGTGGCTGCAGGAAGGCTTGTTTCGGCCCTAAACAACAGTGGCGTGCAGGCACGAATGCTGGTGCGCGACAAGCAAACCACCAACCCCGTGGTGGTTGCATTGCCCAAAGGTGTGCGCAGCCGATGGCGTTTCCTTTGGGAAAGGTGGACTATCTTTTGGCATCTCCACTTCAATCGCCACAACCTTTTCGCCATAGACGTGGCCAATACGGGCGCAGACATCACCTCGTTACGCGAGTTTAAGCAAGCCGACGTTATCCACCTCTCGTGGATTAACCAAGGAATGCTCTCGCTCAGCTGCATCCGAAAAATCGTGAACAGCGGCAAACCCGTGGTTTGGACCATGCACGACATTTGGCCCGCAACGGCCATTTGCCACCTA
>CAUPVH010000070.1:0-6997 GCA_963514635.1 uncultured Prevotella sp.
CTCCCGAAGAGTTACTTTTGATTGAGTATCTGGCACAAAATATTTCGTGTTTTAGATTCTTGGACTAAAACGAAAGATCCTGTTTTCCATATAGAGATACCACAATAATGAACAATTTATAAAAATATAAAGAAATGAAAGCAATTGTAATTTCAATGTTCGTGATATTGTTTGCTTGCTGTATTGCAGGCACCAATCCACACTTAAATAAGAATAAAAATGCCATTGTTAAGAAAGAGAGCCTGTATGGATACTGGAGTCTAGATGGGGTTGTTTGGTTACGAATAACTCGGGATAGAATATACTTTGTTGATGAAGACGGGCAACCCTCTGTTCGATATACGCTTAATAAAGATACTCTTACCTGGTATTTTGATGGAATTGCACCTCAAAAAGATATAATAAGTATTCTAAATGATACACTTTTTACAAGAAATGATGAAGGTGTGGGGAAATATGTTCGTGTAAGATGAACTGGTTTCGGTTTACAAGGCCTCTGCAAAACTCCTCTACAAGGGATTTTTAAATAGATAACTTGTTGATAATCAATAATACTTTTGAAAGTATGGGGTGTTGCAGGATTTCAGATGAGTGTTCTGCAGAAATTTAAATGAAGATGAGGAACCTTATGTTTTGATAAGTAAAGGTTAAAGACAGATGGCGAATGGAAAATAAAGAATCTGTTAGGCGACCAACTCCCGAAGAGTTATTCCTGATTGAGTATCTGGCACAAAAAGGTCAATATAGATTAGAGCCTGATTGGCAACAAGGTATATCTTCTCGTTGATGATGACGGATACCTCTGTGAGTTAGACTTATGGAAAGGCGGTGAACAAAAGATACTCTCGTTACCAAGTAGCACAGATAAGTACGAAGACATCCCAATGGGGAAGTAGGTAAAATGGCGAAGGACGTTCTTGTGTGGTAATAGTAAACGCTGTATGAGGCTTATCCTGCACGGTTATTTCACGAACCTTTCGGCTGGTAGGGCAGGGTGGCTATGCTCAAAAAAGTAGGATGGATGAAGAAAAATATGTTATATTTCCCTAGGCTTGTTGGTTTAAAACCTCGCCCACTCATTAACTCATAACTCAAAAACTAACCAACTTACGCTAACTTTTTTGAGTTTCGTTATAACTTATCGGAAAATATTTGTAACTTTGCACACCAAATGTGTGACTTAGAAACCTTTAAGCTGGATGTCAGGGCGTTAAAGCAAGGCAAAACCTTGTTGGGGTACGTGCTTGACGACAGTTTCTTTGAGGCCATCGACGCCCCCGAAATTAGGAAAGGAAAGGTGAACGTTGAGCTGCAAGCTACAAGAAACGGCGACCTTTTTGAGCTGAACTTCAACATAGAAGGTTCGGTCAGCATACCTTGCGACCTGTGTCTCGACGACATGGAGCAGGCCGTTAGCACAAAAGAACGGCTGATAGTGAGGTTTGGAGAAGAATATTCAGAAGAAGACGAACTGGTTACGCTGGAAGAAGACCCTGGGGTAATCGACCTGTCGTGGTTCGTTTACGAGTTTATCGTACTTAACATACCCATCAAGCATGTGCACGCGCCTGGCAAATGCAACCCAGCAATGATAGACGTGCTGGACGCACATGCTGCCAACCGAAGTGGCGATGAGGATGAAGAAGAGGCGATTGACCCGCGCTGGATGAAACTGAAAGAAATAAAAAAACAATATTAAAGATTAAGACAAAATGGCACATCCTAAAAGAAGACAGTCCAAGACTCGTACACTTAAAAGAAGAACTCACGATAAAGCCGTAGCTCCCACACTGGCTCTATGCCCCAACTGTGGCGCTTATTACATTTATCACACGGTTTGCCCCACTTGCGGACAGTACAGAGGTAAGGTAGCTATCGTTAAGGAAGAGGTTGCTGAATAATGGATAAGATTAATGCGATAATCTCAGGCGTCGCCGGTTACGTGCCCGACTATGTCCTCAACAACGAGGAATTGTCGCGCATTGTCGATACCAACGACGAATGGATTACTACGCGTACTGGTATCAAGGAGCGCCGCATCCTCACGGAAGAAGGGCTCGGTACTTCTTATCTGGCCCGTAAGGCCGCCAAACTTCTGATGAAGAAGACGGGCGTTGACCCCGACAGCATCGATGCAGTTATCGTTGCCACCACCACTCCCGACTACATCCACCCCTCCACAGCATCTATCGTGCTGGGTAAGCTGGGCTTGAAAAATGCTTTCGCATTCGACTTCTCGGCTGCCTGTTGCGGGTTTATGTACGCTTTCGATGTGGCTTGCAACATGATACAAAGCGGTCGCCACAAGCGCATCATCGTTATTGGCGCCGATAAGATGTCGGCCATTACCGATTATAAGGACCGTGCAACCTGTCCGCTCTTTGGCGACGGGGCTGGTGCTGTGATGGTGGAAGGAACTACGGAAGAAAACGTGGGCTTGGTAGACTCGCTGCACGTGGCCGACGGAATGGGCTTGCCTTTCCTTCATGTAAAGGCCGGCGGCTCGGTTTGTCCGTCTTCGCAGTTCACCGTAGACCATCGCTTACACTTCACTTATCAGGAGGGCCGCACCGTTTACCGCTATGCCGTTTCGGCAATGGGCGACGATTGCACCAAACTGATTGAGCGCAATGGCCTAACACCCGAAGATATCAACTACGTTGTGCCGCATCAGGCCAACCTTCGTATTATCGAGGCGGTGGGTAAACGTATCGGTGTGCAGCCCGAACAGGTGCTGGTAAACATCCAACGCTACGGAAACACCAGTGCGGCATGTATGCCCTTGGTGCTTTGGGATTTTGAAAAACAATTGAAGAAGGGCGACAACCTTATATTTACTGGCTTTGGTGCTGGTTTCGTTCATGGCGCATCTTACTACAAGTGGGCCTACGACGGTGCCGAAATGGCCGAACAAGGAAAGTAAAAACGGCACGTTTGCCCCAACTTTAATTGAATAATAACAAAGAAGACGCATCCTTAATTTCTTAAGATGCGTCTTTTTGAGCTTTATCCAAGCTCTAAACAAACACCTTTATCATAGCAACAAACATGCACAAAGCAGGATTTGTAAACATCGTTGGCAACCCCAATGTGGGCAAAAGCACGCTGATGAACCAGCTTGTGGGCGAGCGTATCTCCATAGCCACCTTCAAGGCGCAAACCACGCGGCACAGAATAATGGGCATTGTGAACACCCCTGAGATGCAGATTGTGTTCTCAGATACGCCCGGCGTGCTCAAACCCAACTACAAATTGCAAGAGTCGATGCTGGCTTTCTCTGTGTCGGCACTTAGCGATGCAGACGTGTTGCTGTACGTTACCGACGTGGTGGAAGACCCAGAGAAGAATGCCGACTTCTTGGAGAAGGTGCGGGGCATGAAGATTCCCGTGCTGCTGCTCATCAATAAGATTGACGAGAGTGACCAAAAAACTCTCGGCGACATCGTGGAGCGGTGGCACGCGCTGCTGCCCAAGGCCGAAATATTACCCATTTCGGCCAAAAACAAGTTTGGCACCGACCTCCTTCTGCGCCGAATACAAGAGCTGTTGCCCGAATCGCCGCCCTATTTCGACAAAGATCAGCTTACCGATAAGCCTGCGCGTTTCTTCGTCAGCGAGATAATTCGCGAGAAAATACTGCTCTACTACGATAAGGAAATACCCTATTCGGTGGAGGTTAAGGTTGAGCGATTTAAGGAAACAGAAAAGAAAATACACATCAACGCCGTTATCTACGTTGAGCGCGAAAGTCAAAAAGGCATCGTTATCGGGCATCAGGGCGTGGCGTTGAAGAAGGTTTCTTCGGAGGCACGAAAAACGTTGGAAAGGTTTTTCGACAAAGAGGTGTACCTCGAAACCTTCGTGAAAGTTGATAAAGACTGGCGAAGCTCGAAGAAAGAACTCGACAGTTTTGGCTATAACCCCGAATAAGACGTTTCTCGTGAGCCACGTGTAAGCCGAATTTGGCCGCGCATGGCACGCTAACACGCTTTTTCGACGATTAAGAATTTATATTTATGGCAAACTTAGTAGCTATCGTGGGACGTCCCAATGTGGGCAAGTCCACCTTATTTAATAGACTTACAAAAACCCGTAGTGCTATCGTGAGCGATACAGCTGGCACCACGCGCGACCGTCAATACGGCAAGTGCGACTGGGCTGGGCGCGAGTTCTCAGTTGTAGATACGGGCGGATGGGTGGTCAATTCGGACGACATCTTCGAAGATGCCATTCGCCGACAAGTGCTCGTGGCTACCGAAGAGGCCGACTTGGTGCTGTTCCTCGTAGACGTGAACACGGGCGTAACCGACCTCGATGAGGATGTGGCGCAGATACTCAGGCGAACCAAGGTGCCCGTGGTGTTGGTGGTGAACAAGGCCGACAACAACGAGCAGATTTACGAAGCACCCGTGTTTTATTCGTTGGGTCTGGGCGACCCCTTCCCCATTAGCGCATCAACAGGCAGCGGAACGGGCGACTTGCTCGACGCTGTTGTTGAGCAACTAAAACCAGGCGACAACGAAAATGTTGAAGACGGCATACCTCGTTTCGCTGTGGTGGGCAGGCCTAACGCAGGCAAAAGCAGCATCATCAATGCCTTTATAGGCGAAGACCGCAACATCGTTACCGAGATTGCAGGTACAACACGCGACAGCATTTATACGCGTTTCGATAAGTTTGGCTTCGACTTCTACCTCGTAGATACGGCCGGAATACGCCGAAAAAACAAGGTTACCGAAGATTTGGAGTTTTATAGCGTTATGCGTTCGATACGTTCCATCGAGCATAGCGACGTTTGTATTCTGATGATTGATGCCACGCGCGGCATCGAATCGCAAGACATGAACATCTTCCAGCTTATTCAGAAAAATCAAAAGTCGCTTGTTGTGGTGGTTAACAAGTGGGACTTGGTGCCAGATAAAGACCAAAAGGTGATAAAGACTTTCGAGAATGCCATTCGCGAACGCATGGCTCCCTTTGTGGATTTCCCCATCATCTTTGCCTCGGCACTTACCAAGCAGCGCATCTTTAAGGTGCTTGAAACGGCCAAACAGGTATATCTTAACCGCAAGGCACGCGTGGGAACGTCGAAACTTAATGAAGTGATGCTCCCCCTTATCGAGGCTTATCCGCCTCCATCCACCAAAGGCAAGTACATCAAAATTAAGTATTGCACGCAGTTGCCCAACACGCAGATACCCTCGTTTGTGTTCTATGCCAACCTGCCACAGTACGTAAAGGAGAACTATCGCCGCTTTTTGGAAAACAAGATACGCGAAAATTGGAACATGCACGGCTGTCCAATTAACGTGTTTATCAGACAAAAATAAGATGTTGGGGATACGGCTTAGGCTTGTATCCCCAACCTTTTTTATGCTCTGGTTGTACAGCCTGCGGCCATTTTTTTGTGCGCTTGGCAGTAGACCGCGGCATAATCTCCGATATATCCACTCAACATTCCCTTACCATTTGTCCGACCCTCAACCCTCAATAAAAGGAACAACAATCGAACGCTTGCGGGGAATTTTTAGTACATGCCTTAAACCTTCGGGCCTATTGTTAGTCTATTATTAAGGTGTTTAAAGGCACGAAAATATAAATAATGACCATTTAGTATATGAGAAAAATTTGTTTGAAAATCCACAAGTGGCTAGCATTGCCCCTAGGAGTGTTTATGATTATTCTATGTTTCACGGGCTTACTGCTACTGCTTACAAAAGAAGTCTTGCCGCTTTTGGGTATAGAAGAGGGTGTAGAACCCTTCTACAAAACTGTAAAGAAACTGCATCGCTGGCTCTTTATGGTGCCAGACAATCCCCGCGGCGGACTTTCGGTTGGCCGAATTATCGTGGCCGTAACGGCAATGTGCATGTCGGTTGTGCTGTTAACGGGCGTTGTTGCTTGGTGGCCCAAGAGCAAAAAGATGCTGAAAAGCCGTTTAAAGGTAAGCACAAACAAGGGTTTTCGCCGATTTGTGTATGATACGCACGTGTCATTAGGCATCTATGCATTCGTGTTCCTGTTCCTGATGGCCATTACGGGGCCTGTATTCTCGTTTGGTTGGTACAGGCAAGGCATGTCGAAACTCTTCGGGCAGAACACCGAGAAGATCGAAAACAAGATGCCCAAAGCGGGCGACAAACCGACTGCTGCAAAAGAAAATGCTTTTGCTAATGGTAAGATGGAGCAGGCGAAGGAACAAACACAGCCGCAAGCGGGTGGGGCAAACGACACAAAGAAAGAAGCTGACGGCAAGAAACCTGGCGGAAAGAAACTTTTCAAATCGTTGCACACTGGCAAGTGGGGTGGTTGGTTCTCAAAGATACTTCATGCGCTTGCCGCACTTGTTGGCGGTTTCCTGCCTATCAGCGGCTACTATCTGTGGTGGAAGAAAAGGCAAGGAAAACACGCAAAGTGATAAGGCTTGTGCTGCGGATGTGCGCCTTGTTGATAGAATCATCCGCGTAAAGCACAGGGTTCTAGCGGGTGTGAAGGATTTAAATGGGAAGACCCAAATCTCCCAATCTGCTACCAGCAGACAGCAAACCACTCGTAGAAAAGAAAAATACCGAAGTGGTCTTTTGTGCGCATTGCTTTTCAAACGCATACTTTTGCATTCGTAATGTACAAAGGGGTAGATGTGTTTTAATCCTGTATCACCTTTCATTTCTATTATTGTCCGCTAAAACTTTTATATCCATTCCGCATGCTATAAAAGTTTTAGCGGACAACTATATTATAGATTTGCCTTTCTGTGGTAGTGTTATGCTTAAACCCCAATCAGCCAATTGGTTGTAACATCAACTGCGGCTTAATGCTATTAAGTGGTGTTATGTTTAAGTAAAAAATGCCATTAGCGTTTATCTTTCAACCCAAATCGGGCATTAAAGCCGCTTAGATTTTGTGTATTGTTGAACATCTTGTTTGTCTTATTCATAAAGTCGTAGCGGACTACGTCAAGAGAATAAGACAGGCAAGATGCCGACAAGCAAACGAA
>CAUPVH010000071.1:0-6978 GCA_963514635.1 uncultured Prevotella sp.
GTGTTGGCCTACGATGTTCGCGCCCAATGGCAACATGGAGCCTACAACGTGCTGGCCGAATATGCCCAAAAGGGGCAAGACCCAACGGCAGATAACGGCTATATCTATAGGCATGGATATGTGGCCATGCTGTCGGGGTCGTACTCAAAGCGCGGACTTAGTATGCTGTTGCAAGCCAAACGCAGTGTGAACATGGGCTTTCGCTCGCGCCGAAGTATGGTGGGCATATCGTCGTATGTAAACCATCTGCCTGCTTTCACCCTCGAACACACCTACGCTTTGCCTGCCTTGCGGCCCTATGCCACGCAACCGCTGGGCGAATGGGCCTATCAAGCATCGTTGGGTTACAAGCTAAAAAAAGGCACGGCACTTGGTGGACGTTATGGTACGGCTTTGAAATTGAACTTCTCGCACGTGCATGGCATTGCCAAAAACCATCATGGCGGGAAGGGAACAGACGGCTATGGCTCGGCCTTTTGGGCGTGGGGCGATGCCACTTACTATCAAGACTTGAACGTACAAGTGGAGAAACGATGGAACCCGGCATTAAAAACCACGCTGATGTACATGAACCAACGCTACAACAAAACGGTTGTTGAAGGCGAGGGGGGTATGATTAACGCCAACATTTTTGTGGCAGACGTGAAGTGGAAGCTATCGCCACGCACCACATTGCGTACCGAGGCGCAGTACATGCAGTCGAAAGACGGCAACGGCGACTGGCTTTTCGGCTTGGCAGAGCTGTCGTTGGCACCCTCGTGGATGTTTACCGTGAGCGACCAATACAACGCCGGCTCTACGCATATCCACTATTATCAGGCGCTGGTTACGTTTGTGCATGGTGCACATAGGCTGCAAGTGGGCTACGGACGCACTAACGATGGGTATAATTGTAGTGGTGGTGTGTGCCGATACATGCCTCCAACCAAGGGCGCAACGCTGTCTTACAGCTATAATTTCTAAGGTGTGAGAGAATTGGAGTTGCCTTTTTGAAATTCATATAGACTTATACGAAAGGGTAAGCAGGCTGTCTTGTCACCCCTGATAAACCCTTCTAACGAAATAAATATGGCCATCTACTCCCCTCTCCCCTCGGAGAGGGGCTGGGGGTGAGGCCGATAACAATAATCAATATGCACATCAAACCATTACACATACTGCTTGCCGCCCTGCTCTTAGGTGCGTGCAACGACATCGCGCCAAGCGAAAGGCTTATTGAAGTGCCTGCAACAACGGCCAAACGCAAGGTGCTTGTAGAGGAATTTACGGGTCAGGCTTGTCCTAATTGTCCTGCGGCAGCCGAAGAACTGACGCGTTTGCAGGCCCAATATGGTGCAGACACGCTCGTCGTTGTGGCCATTCACGGCGGAATGTTGGCCGTTATGCCAGCTAACAACCCAGAGGGATTGGGCACACCACTAGGAAATAGCTATGCCGAACATTGGGGATATGCCAATTCTGCGCCTAATGCCTTGGTGGATAGGCAACGTGCGGGCTTGCAAAAAGATGTGTGGGCAACTAAGATTAGTGCGGCGTTTGAAGTTGAATCGCCGCTAAACCTGAAACTCGCCACCACTTATAACGCTGCAAACCGCGAACTACAACTAAGCACCACGGTGCAAACTTTGGCCAAAAACATTGATGGGAAACTGCAATTGTGGTTGGTTGAGGATGGTATTGTTGCCTTGCAGAAACTCCCAGGCAACGTTGTAAAGCGCGATTATGTGCATAATCACGTGTTCCGCTCCGCGATTAACGGCGATTGGGGCGAACCAATAAGCTTGCCAGCCAATGGCGAAAAGACATTTACCCACAAGCTAAGCCTACCCAAAGGCATCAAAGCAGACAATGCTTGGGTTGTTGCTTTCGTGTATAACGATAGCGGAGTGCTGCAAGTGGAAAGGAGAAAGGTTGGTATTTAAGGCTTTGAGTCGTTAAAGACATAAGTTTATGAATTAATAAGTTGGTCGGTTAATAAGTTTATTAGTTTAATGCGCACCTGCTGTAAGGGCCGATTTTGCCCAAGCCTGTTCAGCAAACAACCTGTTAACTCACAGCCTGATGAACTCATCAACTTATAAACTCACCAACTCATCAACTTATAAACTCGCCAACTTACAAACTCATTCCCTCACCAACTTACAAGCTTATACCCTTACCAACATATATACTCACACATAAATCTATTTAACATGAAGAGATTATTACTTCTTAGCGTATTATTTTGCCTTGCATCAGTAATGACGTTGCAAGCAGCAAATCGTGAATTGGTATTTGTAGATGCCAAAGGAAAAGTAGTGGCAGATAAGGCCACATTGTCGTTAACCAAGGTAGAAAATGGTGTATTTGGACCGCAAATTAAGTCGGGTTTGTCCATTCGTAACATCTCGGGAAAGGAATTTAACGTTATGCTTGTCTACGAAATCGTTGAAATCAGTGGGCAAGGAGCCAAGTTGGAGGTGTGTTTCCCTTCAAGTTGCAACATATGGGACAAGAAAGGCAAGTACTATACGTCCTCACGAAAAGTTAGTTCTAAGGCGCAAAACATCTCCATTGACACGGATTTTAATCTTACTGGCAAAGCAAACTGCACCGCCATATTGAAACTTTACACCACAAAAAGCACCGCAAATGTAGAAAAAGCAAAGCCCGAACAACTGCTGGCTACGGTTACATTGAAGTTTAATGGCAATGCAACGGGCATAGAAAGCGTGCAACGCACAGCACCAAATGCCGACAATGAAGTGTGGACTGTTAATGGCGTGTTTGTTGGTCGCAACATTTCCGATCTCAATAGCTTACCCAATGGACTGTACTTAGTACGTCAAAACGGTAAGACAACAAAGGTTGTGGTGGGAAAATAGACCAAAGTAAACTTCATTTTCATCCCCTCCTAGCGAGAAAAGCTCCGACTTCTGCCCACTATGAGGGCGCGAGGTGAGTGCAATGAGGGGGTGAAGTGAGCCGTAAACCCCATTATTTTGTGGAAACTTTAATGGAAATGACACATCGTAAACAAGGCATCTCATTCCCCCAACCCCTTTGGATGGGGGCGGCGGATGGCCTAATAAACATAGATAGTAAATGAGAAAACCACTACTTTTGCGCCTTTGCGCACTCACATTGATGCTCTGCGCCTATGCAACGGTCTTTGCTGCCTTTGGCGAGAACAACTTAGCACCCATTGCTTCGCCGCGATTGTTCGTTGCAAAGGGTGCAACAGACGCCAAGGGAACGTTCTCTTGCGTTAACTATGGCAGCAAACCCGTAACCTCTTACCGATACACAACCACCATGAACGGTAAGGTTGTGGAAGAAAAAGAGGTGAAACTGGCCGAACCAATCAACGCCGGCGACTTTGGTAAGCTACAGGTAAAGGTGCCTGCCCTCAACCAATTGGGCGACCAACAGCTGGTTTGTAACATCACACATGTTAACGGTAAGCCCAACGAAACAACCTTCTCGTCCTCTACACTCGACATAGCGGTGCTCACCAAGGTGCCAACATGCCGTGTAGTGTTCGAAGATTACACCGCCATGTGGTGCCGATATTGTCCTCGCGCAACGGCCATCATGGAGTATTTGACTAAGAAACACCCCGACGACTTTATCGGGATAGCCGTCCATCAGGGCGACAAGATAGCTATCGCAGACTATAAACGCCCTCAAGTAGACAAATTTGGCCTTCCTTATGTGTGGGCATCACGCAGAGCCAAAGCGTCTGGTTATACGGGCGAAGAGCTTTATCAGGAATCCAAAGCGCGCGGAGCGATGATGGATATCGACGTAAAAGCCGAATGGGATGCAAGCGGTAGCACCATCAACGTACAGTCTACCACCACCTTCCGCACCAATATGTCCAAAGCCAACTATGCACTGGCCTACGTCGTGGTAGAAGATGGCATGCACAACGCATCATGGTGTCAATTAAATGCTTTCAGTGGATATACCGAGTTGTTGGAGGAAAACGAGGAGTTGGGTGTTTTTATCAAAGGTTCAGGAGAGGTTTATGGTCTTAAATACAACCATGTGGCTCGTGCTTTCTTAGGGGTTGACAGCGGAATGGAGGGCTCGTTGCCCAATAATGTGGTGGCCGATAGGGACATTAAGCACAAGGCAACGTTCGATGGAGTTGGCAGTAATTGGACCCCACAGAATAAAAAGAACCTGCGCGTGGTGGTGATGGTTATCGACAATACCACGAAGAACGTTGTTAACGGTGCCCATTGCCCAATCAAACCACACAACCCAACAGGCATCGCAAACACCAATGCCACGCCCGAACGAGTGGAAGTGGCTCGCTTTAACCTCAAAGGCCAACGCCTTTCTGCACCCGAAAGAGGAATAAACATCGTGAAGTATAGCGATGGAACTGTTGAAAAGGTGCGCGTTAGGCAGTAACGCGCAAGTCCAAGTGTAAGAGAACGGAGAGAAGAGCGAAGGTGGAAAGGCTCTTAAAGGTGAAAAAGTGAAAAGTTGAAAAGATGGCTCACGCCCTTTAAAGGTGAAAAATTGAAAGGGTGAAAAAATGGCTTACGCCCTTTCATCTTTAAGTAGTTAAGGAGTTATGGAGTTAAGGAGTTAAGCCAAATGCCTAGGTGGCGCAGCCATTTTTTCACCTTTTCACTTTTTCAATTTTTCCCCTTTAAGAGCCTTTCACCTTTTCACCCTTTCACCTTTAATACATTCATTATAAACTGAGATAACATGAAAAAACAAAACTTTTTGCGCCTTTGTGCGCTCATGACCCTGCTTTGCATGCAGGTCTATACCCTTTTTGCAGCCGACGTATATAGTCTATCTGTGGCCAAACCCGCGCGAATGTTCGTAAGGACAGGTGCATCGGGGCATAAGAACACCTTTATTATGCACAATTACGGCAACATCGTACAAAAGAACTTCCACTACAAGGCCACCATAAACGGCAAGGTTGTGGAGGAAAAAACAGTGACATTTGCTAGCCTCCTGCAACCCAGCCAAATGGCAAGTCTAACCATCAGCATCCCGCCACAAAGCAAAGCGGGCGATTACGAGTTGGTTTTAGACGTTACACAGATTAATGGTAAGCCCAATGGAAGCCCTGGAAAGATAGCCAAACTGCCCATCACCGCCATTAATAAGCTGCCCACATGTCGCGTGGTGTTCGAAGAATACACCGCCAATTGGTGCCCCTGGTGCCCTTCTGGCATTGCCATCATGAGGCAGATGGCCAAAAAACACCCCAACGACTTCTTCGGGATAGTGGTACATGATGGTGATGTGATGGGCATAAAAGGTTATAAAGTGCCCGCAACTCCCTACAGTGGGCGGCCCACCATATGGGCATCGCGTGCAAATAAGGTAGAGGGCTTTACCGGCGAGCTGTATTATCAGATGGCCAAACAGCGCGGAGCGATGATGGACATCGACGTGAAAGCGCAGTGGAATAGGGAAGGTAAGGGCATCGATGCGCAGTCTACCACCACATTTCGCGCCACAACCAACAACGCCCGCTATGCTTTGGCCTACGTGTTGATAGAAAACCGAATACAAAGAAACGACTGGGCGCAAAGAAATGGATACAGCGGAAGTACCAGTTATCTAGGTCTTAACCCCGAATTGGACTACTTTGTCAAGTCGCCCAACCCCATTAAGAATTTTGTTTTCGAAGATGTGGCTCGCTCTCATGTAGGCATTGCCAACGGGTTAGACGGCTCTTTGCCCCAAAGAGTTGTGGCCGATAGGCCTATTGTTCACAAAACAGTGTTCAACGGCATTGGTAATTGGGTGACGGTATTTAATAAAAACAACGTGAGCGTAGTGGTTTTGGTTATCGACAATACCACCAATGGCATCGTTAACGCGGCTCGTTGTGTAGTGAAACCCTACACTGCCACAGACATCGAAACCCCCAAAGCCACGGCAGAACGCGTGGAAGTGGCGCGCTTTAACCTCACTGGCCGACGCCTTTCTGCACCCGAACCGGGCGTAAACATCGTTAAGTACAGCGACGGAAGTGTCGAGAAGGTGTTCGTTAGGTAACACTGCGTTACGCCCGAAGGCCAATAACGCCATGCGTGTAAAGCCCATCGCACCATTTTTATTAACGGATGCCCTGCCCATCTGTCGGCTTTGAGTCGTTGGAGGGAAACAAATACGCCCTTCTAACCTTTCTCCAAGTGGGGAGGGGTAGGGGCGTTTTGTAAGTTTTTAAGCAGAGATTTTAACACTAAGAGTGCCCTTTTTATCCACCAACTGCCCACCTTGCCGCAAAAAATCGATTCTCGCGAAGGTTTGTTTCGTTGCAAAAAGGGGTGGCAAGTGGGCGTTGGCAAAATGAATATTTATTTGAAGAAACCGCCATTTGCACCACTTTTGGGGTAGTTTGGCCGCTAAATGTGGTGTGTTTTGGTGCTAAATAGCCTGCGTTTTGGTGCTAAATGCAGTACGTTTTGCTACAAAACGCAAAGTAAAACGGTGCTAAATGCAGTGCTTTTTGCCGCTAAATGTAGGGCGATAAGCATAAAAATACACTGCAACGGTATGAATATAACCTTTCAAAACCACCAAATATGTGGCCAAAAGTGGCAAAACACCCATCAAAAAGTGGGGTTTTAGGGTCTAAAAGTGGGTATTTGGGCTTGAGAAATTACGAGCCTTCGGCCAAACTAGAAAGGCAAAATGGTGCAAAATGCAGGCAATATGCTCGAAACATGACAAAGACAGCGGCAGCAAAAGTGGTAAAATGGCTGTAAAAAGCCTAATTTTATACCTAATTTTCGTTAGAATGAGGTTGAGAACAGGATGTATTTTGTAAAGTATAATAAATATTTTTAACTTTATGGGCGTATGTATTGTTAGGCTATTCAGTACAAGGGTACGTCAGCTTGTTAATTGTTGGGTTTCTATGTTCGTGGGTTATGGTAGTCTGTGCATGGGGAAATAACTTTCAGTTACAGCAACAACAAACAACTACCCAATAGCTCTTTCGCTACAAAT
>CAUPVH010000072.1:0-6930 GCA_963514635.1 uncultured Prevotella sp.
GCGTGTAGTGGCTACCACGGCGTATTTTCCAGGTTCTTCAACCACCATATATTTAAGGTAGAACAGCTTGGAGTGCTCTTCCTTGTACACCACTTCCTCGTCTGAAAGTGCCGTTTGGGCCTGCGGGTCCCAGTTAACCATGCGAACGCCGCGGTAAATCAATCCCTTTTCGTAGAGATCGCAGAACACTTTAAGGACACTTTCCGAGCGTTCGTCGTCCATGGTGAATGCAGTCCGGTCCCAATCGCACGATGCGCCCAATCGTCTAAGCTGTTTAAGGATGATGCCGCCGTGTTCGTGTGTCCAATCCCAGGCGTGTTTTAGAAACTCATCGCGGCTTAGGTCGGTTTTCTTCACGCCCTTTTCGGCTAGCTTGGCCACCACTTTTGCCTCGGTGGCAATGGATGCGTGGTCGGTTCCAGGCACCCAACAAGCGTTCTTTCCCTCCATTCGTGCGCGACGAACGAGGATGTCTTGTATCGTGTTGTTAAGCATGTGGCCCATGTGTAGCACGCCCGTTACGTTGGGCGGAGGGATAACCACGGTGTAAGGAGCCCTTCCGTCGGGCTTACTGGCAAAGAGTTTGTTGTCTAGCCAATATTGATACCATTTGGTTTCCACTTCTCTGGGGGCATACTTACTTGCTATTTCCATATCCTGTGTTAATGTTATAAAGTCTCACTTCGTGTGTACAGACTGCAAATTTACTAAAAAACATTGGATTAACGCCACCAAGTGGTGCGCTATTCTTTATATAATATGTGTGATGGGGAGTTCCAATTCGTGTGCGCCAATCATGGCATTAAAGAGCATGATGCGTTGGAACGAGGCGAGCGAGGCGGGTGTAATCTGTGTTTCCGTTAGCTGGCCACACTGCAAAAGCCATTGGCGCATGGTGCCATTTAGTAGCGGTTGGGCAGGCGTGAACCACTTATGTCCATCGAAGAAGGCCACGTTGGTAAACGAGGTGTCGGTAACCAGTCCGTTTTTAACGATAAGCACCTCATCGCAACCATCGCGGAGAGCCAGCAGTCGGTCGAGTTCGTGTCGGTCGGTGCTTTTAAATGTGTAGCTGATGTCGTTGTCTTCCACCATGCGGAGCCACTGTATTTCGCGCCGCTTGTATGTTTGGAACGTGGTTTCGCATACGCCATCAACGTTGTACACCACTCTTGCCTTGATGCGTTCTTCGCTTAAAGGCGCATCGTCGAGCCACTTTTGCAGACTAATGGGTGCAACATGTGGGGCAAAATGCACGCGCGTGGCGTTCATTCGCGCCTCGTGCAGGGGCAGGTTCAGGGCCTTACCGCCTTCAATCCTAATGGTTTCTACAAATTGGTGCATACACTTTTTCAATCACTTCGTGGTATTCGTCTTTCCAATTGCTCTTGGCCGTGATGCCGCCGCCAGCCTTAAAGAAAAGTTTTCCGTGGCATTGGTCGATGAATCTAATCATCACTGCGCTATCCAATTCGCCGTTATCCCATCGCCCCATCACGCCCGTGTAGAAGTCGCGGCGATAGTTTTCGGCCTCGGCAATTATCTCAACGGTCTTCTTTTTGGGTGCGCCCGTTATCGAACCAGCAGGCAATTGCGAAAAAATAACGTCGCCCGGACGTTGCATGAGGTGGGGCATGAGCCGCCCCCTTATTTCAGAACTGGTTTGCAAAAGCGGTCCGCGGTGGGTGTTCAGCCGCTCCACGTATCGGTAACGCTCCACATGTACGTCGTAGGCAACCATGCTTAGGTCGTTTCTAATAAGGTCTACGATGGTGGCATGCTCGGCTGCCTCCTTCTCGTTGGCCAGCAACTGCTCGGCTGACGATGGCGAAAGGTCTTCGGCTGTGCCTTTCATCGGGTACGAACTAATTTCTCCCTGCGCAATTTTTAAGAACGTTTCGGGTGAGAAACACACTAGCTTGTCTTTCATCCAAAGCCGATAACGCGCCTCGGCCGCATTGTAAAGGTCGAGCAGCGAGAGGTTGGTTCGCAGTCCTATGCGACAAGTAAGGTTGGCCAGATAGCTGTTTCCGGCCAACATGGCGTTTCTAACGATGTTGAAACTATGCTGATATTCGGTTTCGGTGGGCGGTTCAATGTCCCATTCAATGTCCCCATTGGCAGGCTTGGCGGTCTGTGTGGCGTTGCCTTTCCCGTTGAAACAATACTTTAACTCGTTGGCATCCACCTCGTGTTCGGGTTCCACCAGGGCATGTTTGCCTTCGTAATCTATGATGAAAAGGAAAGGAACGCCCTGCATGGCCAAGTTGTTCATGTGTTGTCGAGCCTCTTCCCGATTGTAAAAATTCATTCTTCTACTTAGCGTTTTTGATGGTGTAAAAGTACGAATAAAATGTGAAATGCCGAAATGTAGCACTTTTATTCAACGTTACAGTTAATTTTTTATTATCTTTGCATCAGCAGAACGGCATTCGCCATGTTGCCTTTGGGTTGTGCGGCGTTTGTCAACACCAAACATATAGTATGCATACGAAAGAAGAAAAGATGGAGGCCTTTGGGCGATTGCTCGATGTGCTGGACGATTTGAGAGAGAAATGTCCGTGGGACAAGAAACAAACCTTCGAGAGCCTGCGCCCGAATACGATAGAAGAAACATACGAACTGTGTGATGCTTTGGCCAAGAACGACATGAATAATGTTTGCAAAGAACTGGGCGACGTATTGATGCACACCGCATTCTACGCGCTGTTGGCCAGCGAGAAGGGCGAATTCGACATTGCCGACGTGTGCAATCGCGAGGCCGACAAGCTGATTTTCAGGCATCCGCACATCTATGGCGACGTGCAAGCCGATAACGAAGAGCAGGTGTTGAAGAACTGGGAACAGCTAAAGCTGCAAGAGAAAGATGGCAACGAGACGGTGCTTTCGGGGGTGCCTGATGCACTGCCGAGTGTCATCAAGGCCTATCGCATACAGGATAAGGCTCGAAACGTGGGTTTCGATTGGAAAGAAAAGAACGACGTTTGGGCGAAAGTGTGCGAAGAATTGGACGAGTTGGAAACCGAACTGAAACGCGAAGACAAGGAGAAGTCTACCCAAGAGCTGGGCGATTTCTTGTTTAGCGTAATCAACGCAGCAAGACTTTACCACCTCAATCCCGACAATGCGTTGGAGCAAACCAACCAAAAGTTCATTCGAAGGTTCAACTATGTGGAGCAGCATTCCATTAAGGAGGGCAAGCCGCTCACGGAGATGACGCTCGAAGAGATGGACGAACTGTGGAATAAGGCTAAGAACGAAGAACGAGAGATGAGTTCCTGAGTTTCTAAGTTTTTGAGTTTCTAAGTTTCTAAGCTTTTGAGTCTTATCGCATACAATTTGCAAAACTGTGGGCTTGTTAACTTAGGTGTTCACCCGCTTACATGCTCACGAACTTATAAGCTCACCAGCTCAATAACTCATAAACTCACGAACTCAAATACTAATACATTAATATATATAGCGTATGGACAAGAGAGTATCAACCATATTGTTTGCTGTTATGGCCGTTTTATTTATAGTGGCATGCGGCGATGGTAAGAAAAAGGGCGACGGACAGCAGTCGCTTGCAACCACAGAGGAAAGCAAAGGCGACACCACTGTTTACGGCGTATGCGGTGTTAACACCGCGATGCACAACTTGGAGCTAGTTACCGTACAGGGCGACACGCTTAACTACTTGTTCGATGTCGACGATGAATCGGCCGTTAAGGGCGGATTGCTCGCTGGTGACAGGCTAGCAGTGGTGGGATATAAGAACGCCGACGGCGAGTATGAGGCCAACCAAGTGCTTAATCTTACCACACTAATGGGCAAATGGCGTAGCATAGACAAGCAATTTGAACTGATGGAAGACGGCACGGTGCTATCGGCTGTGAAGGAAGAGGCACGCCCTTGGACATCGTGGAAGGTGTTCAACGGACAGCTTGTGCTTAATAAAGACACCTTTACCGTGAACGCCTTGGGTGGCGACTCGCTCTATTTGGAGAACACGCACGGCATCTTCACCTTCACGCGACAAAAGTAATACGCTCTTGGAACCATTTAAAGTGCATATCCTGGGATGTGGTAGCGCGTTGCCAACACTGAAACACAACGCCACATCGCAGGTGGTAGACATCCGTGGAAAGCTGTTTATGATTGATTGCGGCGAGGGAACGCAGGTTCAACTGCGCCGTTCGCGCATACGTTTCACTAAAATCGGGGCGGTGTTCATCTCGCATTTGCATGGCGACCACTGTTTCGGGCTCATCGGTATGATTTCTACTTTCGGCCTACTTGGTCGCACGGCGGCCCTGCATGTGTATGCTCCTGCCGAACTCGGACCGATGCTCCGCATGCAATTAGATTTCTTTTGCAATGGCATCGAGTTCGAAGTGGTGTTCCATGCCGTAGACACTAAGGTGCAACAAGTGATTTACGAAGACAAGAGCCTTACCGTAGAGAGCATCCCTTTGGAGCATCGCATCGATTGTTGTGGCTTTCTTTTTCGCGAGAAAGAGTTGTTGCCGCACATCCGTCGCGACATGATAGACTTCTATCGCATACCCATTAGTCAGATAAACAACATCAAGTTGGGTGCCGATTGGGTAGACGATGAGGGCCGTACCGTGCCCAATGCGCGCCTAGTTACGCCTGCCGACCCAGCCCGCGCATACGCCTATTGCAGCGATACGCGTTATATGCCGCAGCTACACAAGGCTGTGCAAGGCGTGAATACCCTTTATCACGAGGCCACTTACGATAGTTCGATGGCCTCGCGAGCGCGACTTTACTACCACAGCACGGCCGAAGAGGCGGCTAAGGTGGCCCGCGATGCAGGCGTGGGCAAGCTTGTTTTGGGGCATTATAGTGCCCGATACGAGGCCGAAGAAGTTTTGCTAACCGAGGCTAAGACCATCTTTCCAAACACAATCTTAGGCCAAGAGGGACTAGAAATTGATGTTTGATGGGGAGAGAATGACTTATAAAGGCTTTTAAAGGTGGAAAGGTGAAAAGGTGAAAAGGTGAAAAAATGGCTGTGCCTCTCTAATGGTGAAAGGGTGAAAGGGTGAAAAGGTGAAAAGGTGAAAGGGTGAAAAGGTGAAAGGGTGAAAAGGTGAAAGGGTGAAAAGGTGAAAGGGTGAAAAGGTGAAAAGATGAAAAGGTGAAAGGGTGAAAAAATGGCTGCGCCTATTAAACTGTTAAGTAAAAAGGGGGCTAATGGCTGCGCCTGCTGGAGAACGAGTTGGGCTAGTATGGCTAGGTAAACTAGTAACTAATAACCCATTTAACCTTAAAAATGCGTGAAATGGCCTCGAATTAATTCGTTTTGCGAACACAAAAAGTCGCTCATTGTTAAATAGCTTTAACGCAAATGATTTGCAGTTGGTTAGTTTCTTGATTTACATCAAAAAACACTATATTTGCAGATGAAACCAGAAAACATCCCGTATATGACAAAGACGTTACTTACAATATTATTCGCAACCGCCCTAATGATGGGCAACCCGCTGACTTCGAGGGCTAACGCTGCACTCGAAATCATTGATAACGACTTCCAAAATGTTGTTATCAGTGTGTCGGAGTCTACCATACACGTGTCGGGAGGTGCAGGGCAGATGCTCGCCATCTACGACTTGGCTGGTGTAAGAGTGGCCTATTTCAAGATAGATAGTGCCGAGAAACATTTCGATTTGGGCCTACCCAAAGGCTGCTACATCGTGAAAGTGGGCAAGGTGGTGCGTAAAATTGCTGTCAGATAGCACCTCCTTTGGGTGGGTCTGCCTGCCTGATGAAGGTCGAAGTGGCAGTGGGGCTGGCTCCGACGGCATGTTGGTGTGAGTCTTTCTCTATCAAAATCTAATTAGTTTTCCGCAAGCTTGCAACAACATGCGCAATAAGCATAAGGATAAAGAATATAAACCGGCCGCACAAATCGTAGGCGGCATTTCAATGAAATACATTTTAGAGTTAGGTAAGTCCTCTTCTAATTTAATAGGTAAGTTCTCTTCTTCGGTACTCTTCTTTTGTGTTTTTCTCGTGGCTTGTCACGAGAAAGGCTCTATTGAACGGCCTTTGCCCACGTCGGAAACTGTTAGTCAATTGGCAGAACAGTCTTATCGGCTCGACAATAGTAAAATCAGAAAGCAACTTGATTTGCTGGCCAGAGCCGACCGTGGCTCTCTTGTGGCCGATTCGCGCACTCGCCGTTACTATCGCGATGGAGGAAACCTGCTTTGGATAGACCGATTTGGAGTTGATAAGCGTGCTGATAGCCTATTGGTTTATCTCAACACGGTAGAAGAAATGGGGTTTAGCAAAAGGGTGTTTGTGGTAGAACAGATAGAACGCGACTTGCAACGCATCCGAACACTTGATGTAGACACGGGCATTCGCGATGTTAATCGTGTGATGGCACGCCTTGAATACAACCTCACCAAAGCTTTCTTGCGCTATACGGCAGGCCAACACTTCGGCTTTACCAACCCCACACAGATATTCAATAACTTAGACATACGCGAACAAGACTCTGTTCGAACCACTTATCGTGGCTTGTTTGATATTCATGTTAAGCGTCCGCCAAGAGACTTCTATTCAACGGCCTTGCGCAAGGTGTATAACGATTCTGTTTCCATCTTCCTACGCGAGTCGCAGCCACAAAACGCCCTTTATGCCCGACTGATAAAGCATTTTAAGGGCAAAAACCTGTCTGAAACCGACCGCGTACGGCTACTTTGCAACATAGAACGCAGCCGTTGGCGACAAAATGACTATCCGCAAAACCATCGTAAGTACGTGTTGGTGAACGTTCCCTCATACCATCTCGACGCCATAGAGGGCGATAGCGTGCTTACCATGCGTATGGCCTGCGGCACATTAGACACCAAAACGCCCCTGCTAAATAGCCATATCATGCGTATGGACGTTAATCCGCAATGGATTATACCC
>CAUPVH010000073.1:0-6920 GCA_963514635.1 uncultured Prevotella sp.
AAAGACAAGAAACTCCGCTCAACTTATAGAAAGATTAAAAGTCAAGACGGTTTCAACATATATGTTATTGTGTACGTTCTTTATCGTCATACTAAGGCAAACAAAATTAAAACGGGGAGCAAACGCCATTTGGCTGTTTGCTCCCCGCTATCGTGATGCCGACTTACGGTCGGGCTATGATTGCTTATTAATAATGTGGCTTACTCGGCCTACCATAAGTTTTGACCAAAGGCACGAGAATTATTGTTGGCCAAGAAAATAGCACCTTTGTTGAAGTAAAGATAGTTGGTCCTTTCATTAATCCTATAGTATGCGGTACTAGTCCAATAGTAACCGTGTGTGCCAAGCCCTTCAAACCTACCGTCAGCTGTATAACAACCAGAAGCGGGTAAAAAGAAATAGTTTGTCACATCCGCAGGCCTCCCTTGAGCTATAGCTTTATTTGTCGGCCCACCCGAATGGAACGCCGTTCTGTAGTCAGTACCATTAGGAGCCTTTGCTTTAAGCTCTGCAACGCTTACATTTCCATTTTCGGTTCTGATGGTTTCTTGATTCTTCAACCACATTCCGCCTTTGTATAGATGATTCCACTTTGTCCACATTGTAGTTTCATCCCAGTGTGGATCGCCTTTTACTGTATACCAAACGCATTCGTTTGCATTCGGGCAGTTTGCAGCTGAGCGCGTAGCTTGTTGAGGTTGTTTTTTTGCATTTACAGTGTTATACCAACGTTGGTCTGATTCGTCTTTTGGATTGTCAATGTTGTTTTGCCCACCAACCACTTTCGGTTGCTTCGCCTCTTTACCTTTCCAATAATCATAACCTATTTTTGCATCCCACATATAATATAACTGTGAGTTATAGTCTCTTACATTTATGTCTTGTGAGATATCGTAGAACTTATTCTCTTCATAGTTCTTCGATTTGACAACCTTAGTCACCACACCTCCAACCTGCGTAGCAACGTCTTTGAGGTAATATTTGATGGTGAGTTTGTGCGCGCCTGGTTTTATAACCATGAACGCTCCATTCTGGTTGAGTTGTGCATTGGGGCTTTCCAACTTAAACCCTTTGGGATTAGCAGTGCCACCCAAGTTTAGGGTAATGGTTTGCTTGGTGCCTTGGCCCGTTAGTTTTTTCGTTGTGGGGTCGAGCGTAAAGTTTCCGGCAATGAAATTGTCTGAGGTAACCTCGATTTTCTCGATGTAGGTGCTCACAAAAGCATGCTTGGTTTTAGGCAAGAAACAGAGATAAGCCACCTTGTGGTCTAGCTTAAACTCAAATTGACCGCCGTTTTTTGTAGCTATGGCCATGCCGCAATCGCCCGCTTCGCCAAAATGCTTAGTGCTGTTAGGCTCGTTCTGGGTTTGGTTTTCAGCAATAGTAACATTGTTGTTTGTGCCGTTTACACCAGGATAAAACACCATATAGGTGTTGCTGTTGGCAAAAGCGCCTGGCACCATGAACTTGAAACCCGCCTGCTTGTCGGCATTCACACTGTTTCTGCTGCGCTGATAAGCGTTGTTGTCGTCCAACACGTAAATTTTATCGGCGTTTTCCCAATAGAAATCACCATCGGGATAGCTCATCGAGGTGCGCGTGGCTGCGCTTGCATGCCTTGTGCTGCCATTAGATGTAAATGCCGTTAGGCCCGTAGTTTCTGTACTTCCGTTGTCTGTGGCCTTTGCTTGGATAAGTTCGTCAATGTTCGACTGACATCCCGACACCATAGCAACAAGGGCAGCCGCAGCGGCAAAGCCCTTTATACTTGTCTTCATTAATTGCATTATTTACTTGATTTTTTGCTTTCTCGTACTTGTTAAAACGTAAAAATGGATGTTGTAAAGCTCTTCACTCTTCTTAAAAATACTTCGAGTTCTCGTCCTCATCGTCCTCAATAACCGTTCCCTTTTCAGCCTTGTTATGCTGTCCGGGCACTGAAGCGTCAAGCAACGTTACTGCTTCAACACCTACAACTTCTACTTGGGGTTTGGTATACAAACTCCTTTCCAATTGATTCTTTTTCATTCTTTGTTAGCTTTGTACCTGAATATTGTTATTACTATCGACAAATACCGCAAAATGGACAGACAAAACATACGACCAAATGCGACCATGCGCCGACTTATAAAGGCATAAGAAAACTGATTCTAAAACAGTTCTACACTACTCTCTACTTTTTAAAACGTGTGCAAAGGTACGCATTTTCTTTTAGACGAACAAAAAAACGGGCAAGAAAATGCAATTTTTGCCGTAGGGTGCAGTTGTTTGCAGAACGATATAACCGATTGTAGAACAGGCCTCCCCTCGCGGATTTGGCCATAAAAGAGAATGGGGGAGCAATTGTTGCTCCCCCATTCAGGCTTTCATTAATGCTCAATTACTATATAAACACCCATTTAGGGAGGTTTATCACAAAGCCATATTAGCTGTTTAGAACTCGGCAAAGGCATTGTAGCCTTCGGGTTCAACATTCTCGCCTTCCTCTTCTTCAAAAAAGTCAGAGGCCTTACCGTCTATGGGTTTACCAGGATCGTAGCCCCCGCCAACGCCAGGGCTGGCTCCAATCATCAGCTGTTCTATGTCCAAGTTCGCTAACTCGGCCACAGGTTTTCTGTATGTTTCCTTTTTCATCGCATTATACGTTATTTAATGATTACCTTCTTGCCCCGATGGATGTAAACGCCCTTTTGTGGGTTGCTTACTCGCTGTCCATTCAGATTATAGTATATGTCGTCAGTGTTGTTCTCCTCGCCCATCACTTCCTCGATGGCGGTAGTGGTATCGTCGTCGTCGAAGTGCAGTATCAACTTGGCTCCCGCTGCTTTTTTCAGTTTAAGGTATGCCTTATGTACGGGGAAGTTGTTCAGGGTCGAAGTGCATTTCCTGAACGTTCCCTCTTGCATCACATAGATTGGTGCTGCGGCTGAGGCTTGCACGGTGGCAGGTTTACCATACACACCATACATGATACTGCCAGATATGTTATAGGTAACATCGTCTTTCTCGCCAATGGTGTAATAGAATTTGTTGTTGGTGGCAACCTTATTGTCTATAACTTTCAGCAGCACACCTGTCTCGGCTGGCACATATGCGTACGAGTCGCTAACGCCTCCGTGCTTGTCAATACTTGTCATCTTAATGTGAGATGTGGCAGTGCCATAGTCGCCCGCCCCAGACTCTATCTTAGAACCAGCCACGAATGCGGCTACACGAACGCCGTTTGCTGCCACACAATCCTTGAAATCGACGTCGAACTCGCGTGCAAAGGTGGCGTACTTCGTACTTATCTGCAAGTCGGTGATGCGATAGTCTATTTGTGAGGTGAAGTTGTAGGGGCTCGGCTTGTCCTTCTTTGTTGCTTGGTCGTAGACAGTCTTCGTCCACTTATCCTTATAATCTTGGCACGCCGACTTCTTAACGTATATTTTGGTGTAGGATGCGAACTCGTTAAAGTTCGTTCCCGTCTCGTCTAGCCTGAAACGAGTTGTGCTGAGCATGTCCTTAGTTGGTTCGCTCTCGATAAAGAACACACTCTTTATATTATGGTTCTTAGACACGAAAGCCCTCGCCCCGATATACTTCACGTTCTTCTTAACCACCACTTCTTGTACGCTGCTGGGAACGTTCTCGAAAGCGTAGTCGCCGATAAGACTCACCTCATAGGTGTTGCCTTGATATTCGATAGACTTGGGCAACATAAAGGTGTGGTCGGCACACGAAGTGCTGAGCAGGTCGACCGCTTTGTCGGACACGGCGATGTACTCTTCGGTCTTTTCGTTGAACGAGGGGTTTATGGAGGCGAACTTACGGTAAAATGGGTTAGCTTGATATGCGGCAAGCTTGTCTTTGCGCACGTTGATGCGTATCTTCCCCATGTTGATTATTGGCCCCTTGTCTTCATCGAACGAGGTTTCATTCTGGGCTTGATTAATTCTGTTGGGGTCAATCATCTGGTCGCAAAGGAACGTGATGGTGTTCAAGTTCTCGCAAAGTCCGAATGCCCGAATGCCGATAGAGTCTACCTTGTTGGGTATGGTAACATTCTCCAGTTTCTTACAATCGTAGAACGCGTAGTCGCCGACAATGGTTATCGACGGAGGCAACAGCGTGAACTTGTCGTTGGCCTTGCCCGGTGGGAAAATCATCAGTTTCGACTTATTCTTAGAGAGCAAGCACCCATCGACACTAGAATACTCGTTGTGGTCTCTGTCTACGTTTATCTCGGTGAGGTTTGAACAATACTTAAATGCCTCCGGACTGATGCTGGTTGTTGTTTTCGTCACGTCAATCCTGGTAAGAGCTTGGCATTTCAAGAAGGCCTCGCGCTCAATCTTCGTTACCTTCTTGGGGATGTTGATACTTGTTATGCCACAATCGGCAAAGGCTCCTGCGCCTATTACTGCTATTTCGGCATCGGGATGAAACTTTACCGTCTTCATGTTAGCGCAACCAATGAAGGCATTAGACTCGATAAACTGCACCGACTTAGGGATATTAAACGACTCAAGAAGGCGCAGGCCAGCAAACACGTTCCTTTCAAGCCTCTCCAATTCGCAGTCGCCTAAGAAATTGAATGCTTTCAGTTTGGAATTCGTGGAGAATGCCCCATTCTTTATACTTTTGAGTTTCGAACCTGCCGGCACGTTGATTGTTTCTAGGTTTGTGCACATGTAGAAAATCTCATTCAGTCTGGGCAGCGATTTGGGCAATGTCACCTCTTTTAGGCTACTGCACCACCTGAATGCATAATATTCAATCTCTTGCAATTGCGAGTTTGGGTCGAAAGTTATCGTCTTGAGGTTTTGTACATCGCGAAAAGCTTCTGCATTGATGCGCGCCACTTTTGCGGGAATGTGCATCGTGGTTATATACTTGGCGCTTTGAAAGGCGTGACCGGCGATTACCTCTACACTCTGAGGTATTGTGTATGTTGTACCCATCTTGCTGCCAGGGTAGAAGTATAGCGTTTTCATGTCCTTAGAGAACAGCACTCCACCCACGGCAACAAAGTCCTTGTTCTGGGGATGCACCTTATATTCCGTCAAATTCGAGCATGCCTCAAAACAACCTTCAGCCATACCATCGCCTGTTACGCCATCATAGGGTTTCAAGTTTTTGGGCAATGTTATGGAGGTAAGTTTAGTTACGCTGTACATAGACGATTTAACCAATTTCGTTACGCCGTTAAGGTTGATGCTTTCTAGTTTGGCATTACTTGATATGGCGTAACTAGTAATGGCATTAATGCCATTGGGTACGGTATAGTTGGTGGCATCTCTCCCCCTTGGATACAATACGAGCGTTGTACCTCTGAAAAGCACGCCATCGATAACCTTGAAATGTGGCGCGCCAGCAGGGATCTCGAAGGCAGTAAACGAGCTGGTGGGTACAATAGTGGGGTAACCCTCGTACACCTTTTCTAGATTCTTAGGCAAAGCAATCCTTGTAAGGCCATGCACGGTTTGGAAGGCCGCAGCATCGATATACCTTACTTGTCCATCGACAGTGAACTTTCCTCCCTGCAACGGGACATCAGACGGAACGGCATATAGTGTTTTCCTACTCTTAGAATAGAGTACACCGTTTGCATCGCTCTCAAATTCGGAGTTTTGAGGATGCACAGTGAACCTTGGAGTGGCGTAAATGCTACTCCATGCCCCAGATCTTATCGTTGTCAACTTTTTGGGAATGTTCATAGAAGTGAGTGTAGCCCCTGAGAAAGCGTACCCCCAAATATATTCCATGGTTTCTGGCAAATGCACAGAGGTGATGCCATGACTTCTGTATTGCGGATTATACTCCGCCCCAACAACAGTAAGAACGTATCCGTACTTGTCGGTCACGGTGGCTGGCAAGTTCAGATGCCCTGTTTTGGTGGGTTTCACACCAAGATAAGAAAGGGTTAGTTTCTTTCCTGAAACAACTTTGTAATAGCAATCGCCGAAATCCACAATTTGGTCGTCGGTGTATGAAAACCCCCTAATTGGCATTGCCGCGAGCAGCATCAAAAATAAAAGTCTAAATGTGTTCATGTTATTATGAGTTATTTAATGAAATGTTAATTATTCCAGAAGGTTAGATGTTTAACAATACGATAAATCTTGGCAATAAACGACATGCCGAATGGTTAAATGCCACGCCGTTGCCATACTCAATGGTTTGCATTTGCACAAGACTTGTGTTTCGCAACCCCCTACTGTGTTTATTCTCTCGTTTTCCATGACATGTATAAGTTGTATTCTTAAATACGTACGTACTATTCCGTAACTCTCAATAAAGGGCCATTTGCCATCTCTAATCTCTATCGGGTGCTGTCTTTCATGGGCATCCGCTGCGTGTTGCGAAGTTTCCAACCCGTTATCCACGATGTTGAATACGAACGTGTTTTACCTGTCACGATCTTAACAAGGGGATTTATGCCCCCTATTTAGTCTTACACTGCAAAGTTAAACAATTTTACAGACATGACAAATAATAAGAGGTTATTTTATGTTATTATACGTTTCGAAAACAGAAGACAGACAAACAGGTGGGAGAGCGAATGCACCTTGTTTGGGTTTGGCGCAGACGCGTCAAGCAACACGCGACAAATAACAAAGAACGCCAACCCAAACCCACAAACCATTTACATTTGTTTAGACATGGGCAAAACTACATTTCCCAACAAGCCAGCCACCATCGCCTTTATGCAAAACCAAGACCCAACACGCATAAATAGCCGTGACGTTAGGCCAAAATAACCTCAGCATGAATGAAGAACGAAGAAAGCGCATCGCACTTAGCCATACGTTTGAGTTGGCCCTAGCAGTCTGTCATATTAAATTCACTTGGCTTTCTGATTATAAGCCCAACCTGCCCAACTCGTTCATTAGTAGGCGCAGCCATTTTTTCACCTTTTCACCTTTTCACCCTTTCAC
>CAUPVH010000074.1:0-6872 GCA_963514635.1 uncultured Prevotella sp.
AAGTTGGACCACCATACAAGTAAACGTTCCATCGACGATATGGATTATATCCCGCAAAAGCGTTCATGATGTTAAACTGATAATCAAGTGAAAGCATCATGTTTTGAAGGTTCTCGTTATTCAATCCATTGCCGAGGTCGTTTAAGGTATGTATCCTGTCGCCCAAATATTCAGCACTTATTCGGAATCCATGGAATGGATCGAAATTATATCCCGCGAAGAACGCTGCATTTTTCAATGCCAAGTTATCACCTCCGGTGTATCTCCATGCTCTAACCATTGTATTCCAGCCAAATCCCATACCTAAGAAAAAGCCACGGTTAGGGGACATTCGCATAGAAGCAGGCACACTATCAACAGGGATGAGAAGTTTTTCACGATGGGCTTTATCGCGGAAGAGTACGGCTAGACCCAACTTAAGTCCCATTTCATCGTATTGTTTGCGCTCATTAACAGCATTATACAACTCCACAAAAGAATAGGATGGTTCAACACTCAGCCTAAGGTCGTTACATAACTTCATCCAAACTTGAGCTCCTGTACGATAACTTACATAGTTACCACTATACGAACCGTAATGCCACTCGTTTGCTAATTTTTGTTGGCCATACTCGTAGCCAGCAAACAAATTAAAGCCAACATTACTATCCCAATCATACCCTCGTTTAAAGCCTAGTGGATTGAATAACATATCCAACACTATACCACGGGTACCAATCATACTCCTCGTCTTTATGTCACCACGTACAGGCCTGTCAGCCCAATCAGCATTGGAGACATGGAAACCAGCTCGAAGCCCGATGGCTGAAGAAAGCCACCAGCCCATATACACATTACTGCTCCAACCCAAAGTATTAGTAATGGGCAGGTCTGTGCGGTTATGGAATGCCGCGCCAATGCTGTATTCGAAGAAGAATGGTTTGCGCCACGGTTTCTTCATATATTCTTCGAGGAAGAAACGCTCGTTGTCGTTGAAACGTTTCATGAAACTACCCTTGTCTCTCTCACTAGAAAGGTTTGGCCACAGATACCAAATATAAGACATATTAATTCCATACGCTAAGTCAAGGCTTTCAAAATCAGTGCCTTTCACAAGATCGTGCGTCCTAGTAGCCAGCCTCAAGTAAGGCTCGAAGGCCAACGATGCATGTGGACTAGTCATGATTTTAAACTGCATGCCAAACCGAGCATTATATGACAGAGAAGAACTTTCTGCGTAATAAGGTACAAAAGTATTCTCCGTAGTATTCAATCTTGCTGTTTGCACCCCAACACCAATTGTACCTAACACGTTCAAAGGCCTGTCGGGACGGTTTCCCATCAAGTAGTTGCTAAAATTAAACAAATAATCAATCCCGCCTCCCCAAGTACTATAGGTTGTTACTGACGAAAAGCCTAGGGCCGCCTTGGTGAACCCCCAAGACTTTTCAGCAAACAACCGAATGGTACTCATTGGGCTGAGTTCCTTGGCAATACCTACATGAAGGTTCGCGATGGGAGTATAGCTAAACCTACCATTAGGCAAGAAAGCTGATACACCTCCGCCAAGCGTTACATAAGTATGGCTAAAGAGACCGCTATCAACAAATTGGTCGCCAGCATAACGGTGTCTTTTGTCTAAGACAAAACGAAGACCATTGTAACCTTTCGGGCGCGGAATACCCATTACAGTATCCTGTTTGGTTTCCAACACCGAGTCGGGTAACATATTTTCCAAGTCTTCCAAATCCATCTTCGCAGAATCTTGCTTCATAATGGAATCTGGAGCAGAAATATAGAAACGTTTGTTGACTGGTTGAGAACTGTTTCCCGCGCTGGCGCACAATGGGAGCAGCCCTGCAAACATCACAACAAGGACTCTCTTTTTCATTTTATATCTTCTTAAAATCACGTTCATACTCTATCACTCGGAAGCCGTTTCTTGTGGAGCAGGCTTCACCATCATCATGTTAAACTTTTCCCTATACAGGTCTTTCTTACTCTCAACATACGGATACCTCTTGCGAATTTCATCCGTAATGTTGCCATCCGTTTTGAAGAATCGCTCGTAGAATGATGGATCCAAATCAAAACAATGTTGGAAATAAGCCAAAAATTTGGGCGTATCGTTCGTTTGCATTTTGACTGCAGCCTCAGAGCCAAATTCCTTTATCAGATTCATAAAGTCGTTCTCTTGCTCGATGTCAGGATTATTAGCAGCTATCACACCTTTAAGATACCATTTCTTAACCAGGTTGTCTGGCAAAGAGTCAACCAAAGGATTTAGCGTCTCATAACTGATACCTAGTTCAGGGGCCAATTCCACACTTAGTATAGCTCTATTGAGCTGGTTTTGGTTCATCACAAAGTTCAAAGCATTAGATGCCCTCTGCTCTTCTTCAGGGGTCTTATTCTGCTTGAAGAACAACGACTCAAGGTCTATGAACATCTTCAAGTCGTGAAACTTTTCTGAATCAGGCAGTTTGTTTGCTAGATGTGCCGAATGGCTTAACTTCCTAGACTTTAAGTACATCAATGCTTGATTGGCAACAACTTCCTTGAAATTGACAGTATACATATAGGAACTTTCAAAAGCGACAGGCCGTTGTACTTCCACTCCTGAAGACATGTCTACGAATGGTTCCAATACAGAAAGATTTACAGAGTCCTGTTCCAGCAGCTCTATAGCAATACGGTTAGCCAAGTAAGCAGCGAAAGCACTGAACTTCGCAGTTTTTCTCGACATGTTCTCTTTATAGGCACGATGTGTCAACTTACGAAGCTCCAGCGAATCTGTAATTTCTGTAAAGAGGTTGTAGTAGTCACCATTCGAGAAATACTCTTCACCACCAGGTCTATACCTTTTGTCGTTGTAATATGCCCAAACCGCTTCTTTCGGCTCCATAATTTTATTTCTACGTAAGGTGTAAGTACTACGCATCAAACGTTGGTTTTGCATAATCTGCTCAATTACAGGATTACTCGTCATCATACGTTTTATGCCCGCATAGTCTTTGGTCTTCGCATACTTGCGCAACTCGTCTGCTT
Source organism: uncultured Prevotella sp. (assembly GCA_963514635.1). Taxonomy (GTDB): domain Bacteria; phylum Bacteroidota; class Bacteroidia; order Bacteroidales; family Bacteroidaceae; genus Prevotella. Next base: position 3,028 of record CAUPVH010000074.1, read on the forward strand.
CGGAGGCTTGTCCTCTCTGCACCAATGAGTCTGCCACATCGTCCCATGTATAAACTAAAGGTTCTTTAACCGTCAAGCTCGCACTACGAATGTGGTTACCAATCATCGACAAGATCTTACGTGCCCTTTTCTTTGCCAGTTCTATATTTAAAGACAACCCACCTTCAGGAGAAGCCGTTCCTTGTACAGAGATATTCATCAAAGAAGTTCCATAAGAACGAAGCTCTTCAATAAGAAAATCCAATGTTTTCTGGTTTTCTTCGTCAGTGGTCAACTCATCTTTACCTACCACAAAGGTTACCTGCAAATCTCGTGGCACTTCTAATAGTCTTGCCCTTACCGTCTCGAAGAAACGTGGATCTAACTCTATGTGCTTTGCAGATGCTCCTAAGTCAAGCATCTTCCACGGACGCCTAACGTTATTTGTACCCTCCTTGTTGTCACTAAAATACACATGTGTATAATCTTCTAGACTCAGTTTTGCTTTCCATTTGTAGTTTTTGTCTATGTCGGGCTTGGGATAGGTTATGTCCCAGCTAAAGCTAAACGGACTATTTGACATCACATTGTCAGGAACATAATATGCGTGAAGTGAGTCGTTTCTTTCGTAGCCAAAGCTTTTACGCTTAATCTGATTTTGGTGATATTTATCACCCTCAAAAACAAGCGGTTCAAGATACTGAATGGTGTCACCAGTGTTGGTATTAACAGCAACTGGCTGGAAAATCAACCTAGAATGTTTAGTTGTATACCAAGCTGGTAGAGAAATCCCCACTGTCCAGCGCATATTTTCACCATCATCAACTGGTGGAACCTCTTTAAAGTCCACACCTTGCTTCTTAGCAAACACATTAACGTTCTTGATGAGAATTCCATCTGCACGAGATGGTGCGAAAACAATGTCATAATTGAGTTTCCCTCCGACAACATCAACAATTTTGAGAGCGCCTTCGTTTATCAACAACATCGCCCCACCTACAGAAATGTCGGCTTCGAAATGTCCTTCGTAGTCGGGTATTACCACATCGTTACTTTTAATTTTCACGATACTTCCCGACATACCATTTTGTGAATTGTACAACTGAGCCTGCTTACGTGCCTCTGCTTTGTTGTCAAAGATATAAATGGGCACAGACAAAGGCATTTTGCCTGAGACTTGTCCATTCATTTCCTTCATGGACTTTGACACACTACCTGTTATATGAATAGCTTGCGCTGACATTTTCAAAGTAAACAACCCCAAAAACAGTAACAAGATAAAAATCTTCTCTAGTTTCATCATATTTCCTCCTATTGTTTACCAAATTGTATACGACAAGGTTATGCCTAGCTTTGTAGGTAAAATGCGATACTCCCAAAAGCCGTCTTTGGCTTGGGTATTGTCATTCAACAACAAATCGTTTCCATTAACCATAAACTCCTTATGGTGGGAAAAAATTGCGCCTACTCCCCCATGGAAATCAACATTCCATCTTTTAGATAACGAAACAACATATCCGAAAGTTATTCCGCCTCCCCAAGCAGTTCCATCATACTTTTTATTTCCCCATGTTATGGAATAATCAGCCGCTAAAAAGCCTATACCCACATAATGGTGATACATTGGGCGACCACCGAAATAATATTTGAATTCAGGTTGTACACCTATTGTCCTCATATTTTTGTGGAAATATGGTTTATTATTGCCAAAAACACTTAATCCCAATGTAGTATGATTACCTGTGGTTATCTCTGCACCCAAATTATATGTTTGCGTGGATAGCAACAAAAGGTTAGAGTTGACGGCAAAGGTCTGCGCTTGCATATGGGTGAGCATGCCAACAAGCAAGATCAGAAGTAATCCTATTTTTTTAGTTACCATTTTCATAATTATTCCTTATTAGTCAATTTTCTGTGAGAAACTATCCCCAAAGGCAAACAGATTACTTCTATCTATCTGCCCAAGATACACACCAAAGTAGGAACTGTCTCCAATAAAATTCACGTCCTTCAACATGTCCACATCAGAGAATGTGCATATGTTTCTAAGCATGCCACCCTCATCTTCCAATACTTTAGCATCATCAACATGTTTCACTATGCCAGATTCTGATTTCTCTTTGTCATCAGACTTATCAGAGTCTTCTTCTGATTTCCCATTCTCACCAGAAGGCTTAGCTTCTGGTGATTCATGGGTTTCTTTATTTTCTTTCGTTTCAGAATCTTTCTCCTCAGTACGTTTCTGTTCCGTTACCGGCTTTCCAGAACTTTGGCTATTATCGTCCTTAGATTTATTATCAGGATTTTCCTTAGATTGCCCATCTTTCTCCTCCTTAGGTAAGGCCGTATCTCCTGCCTTTGGCGTTTGAGATGAGCCTACGTCTTCTTGAGAAGTAGAACTATCAGACTTGTCCTTATCCGCTTCTTTCTGCTGTTTCTCCATTTTTTGAGCAACCTTTATGGAGTCTGCAGTCCGTTTAGCGTTTTCACGTTCCATTGCTTTCTGCTCTTTAAGTTCGCGTGCCCTTTCTTGTGCAGCATACTTCAAAGAGTCAGCAGTTCGTCTAGCGTTTTCCTTTTCTTCAAGTTGCCTTGCTTTTTCTGCATACTTAAGTGAATCAGCGGTAATCTTGGCATTAGCTTTTTCTTCCATTGCCTTAATTCTTGCAGCTTCTTTCAAGGAATCGGCACGTTGTTTCGCCTCTTCGCGTTCAATTGCCTGTTTTTCTTTCAGAGCTTTATTCTCCTGTCTTATTGAATCCTGTGCATATGCTCTTTCAAGTTCAAGGTGTTGCTCCTCAAACCTACGTTCATAATCGGCTTTGGCAAGCGAATCCATCTTTATACGCTTTTCCTTAGCTTGTGCAGTATGTACGCTGTCTCTTCTGAGTTTTTCTTTCTCAACCGCCAATCGATAATCATTGTCTATCAAGTTTCGGTTCTTATACCTGTTTGCCAGCTTTGTACCAAAATGGTACACAAAAGAAACATGGATTGCATCCACAGAAGCAGCGTAAACCCAAGGACTAAAGGTAAGCTTATATCCCGTATCTTTTGTTGTTCGGGAATAGTAATACTTACCGTCTTTATAAAGTCGCGTATAATCGTGCATATCTGCAATGACAACACCTGGGCTAAATCCCAATTCCAAGTCTAGGCTTGATCCATTTGTATAGCCATAAACCTGTGTAACCATTCCGACCATCAGGCCGCCAACGAATGAGTTACCTTTCTTACCAACATCGCTGAACTTGATGTCAAAAGAGTTCGCCCCTCCATACAAGCCTATATAGTAAGCTCGTTTGGGCATTTTAGCATGCCAATACTTACGTACTTCTGCACGAGCTCCAAAAATGTCATACACATAATACGATTTCGTACGAGTGTTAACATCCCAGTTCGCACGTCCATAAACGCCAACAGTCCATTGGTTCCAGTTTTTATTCCCTAAGGAAAACTCGAGCCCCAAGTTTGGCGTCAAGGTCAACCACCCAACCGCATCCGTTTTCAAATTAAATCGGTTTTGAAGTTCCATGGTATCCACCTTATTGTAATATAGTTGATTGCCCTGACCCAAGGCTCCTGTCACTCCAACGAAGAGCTGGATTGTCAGTGCAAGCATCAGTTTATATCCTTTCATATTCATCATAACATATAGTTGTCAACTGTGCATTGTCAAATTACTTTCCTTTTGTTGCCACAACCTGCTTAGCAAAATCATCTTCTGGATCCAATGCTAACACCTTCTCTGCGTATTCAACAGAAGAATTCATTTCCTTCTTTATATAATAATAATAAGAGAGTTGTTTATAACATTCGATAAGATGGTCTTTGTTGCTCCCACTCTTTTCAAGTAGTTCTGCAGC
>CAUPVH010000075.1:0-6810 GCA_963514635.1 uncultured Prevotella sp.
AGTGTAGATGTTGTTGCCTCCACAGATTTTTCGAAAGCGCCTGGTGTTTTACCTAATTGTTCTCCCGTTATAGTTCTGCCCTGCGGATCCACTTCTTCAATACATCCTGAGAGCAATGCGCATGCCCAAAAAGAGGCTATCAGTTTTACTGCTATATATTTCATAAACAATATTCTTTAAAATTAGGTCTAAATCAGAATGTCACTTGTAGTCCACCCGTGATGTTACGCGTTGGCGAGTAAGCACCCACCGCCCTGTTGCCATCGAACGAGTAACGAGGGTCGAAACCTTTACGAACCGACCAGAAATAGAGGTTTTCTCCTGCTACATAAATGCGCAATGTGGAGATTTTATACCTGCTGGTAAATGTCTTGGGCAAGGTATAGCCTACTGTAAATGACTGGAAGTTGAGGTACGTGGCGTTGGTAAGCCATCTGTTGGAACTTTTAGCTGAATAGTTTTCGCCATACTGGAAACGTGGAATGTTACTTGTGGTGTTGTTTGGCGTCCACGATTTGAGAACATCCTTATGGAAATTTGCACCAGAAGCCTGAGACTCAACAGGGTTCATCAAGGCTGCGTATCTGGAATCGTACACCTTTCCGCCCAATTGATAGTCGAACGCGAATGTGGCATCAAACCCATAGGCCTCCACTGTTGTGTTAAATCCACCCGAGGCCTTTGGCATTACCGAGCCTTGCTCGTAGTATGAAGCCTCAGAGATATTCGTGGTTGTGCCATTGCGTTTCTTGTTAGGGAACGATGCACGGTCTTTAACGGCCACGTCGGTGTCTACATAATACAAGGCCTGTCCATGCTCGTTTACGCCTGCATACTCTGGCAGTAACATGTTGTATAGTGGTTTCCCCACCTCGTACCAGCATTCGTGGCCAGTGCCATTGTCCACATAGCCTCCATAGTCTTGTGTTTTCTGCCGCGGCAATTTCAAAATTTTGGTAGCATTGTGGGCCAACATACCCGTTATGCTCCAAGTGATGTTGCGTGTACGTATGGGCGTAACGGTAAGCGTAACCTCTACACCGTTATTACGCATGTCTCCAATATTGCCATAATATCCACGCGTTCCTGACAGTTCGGGTAGCGAAAGCCAGAAAAGCATGTCCGAAATTTTTTTGCTATAAACATCTATACTACCTTGCAAGAGATTTTTTAACAGCGAAAACTCCAAACCAATGTTTAGATTTGTAGTGGTTTCCCATGTAAGTTCGGGGTTGCCTGGTAGTCTAAATGACGGAGCCATTGATGTGGCAGAAGATTTAGAGAGAGTGTATTGGTCCGCAAAATACCAGTTGTTGCCCAACGCATCATTGCCTTGCTGACCCAACGAGACCTTTAACTTCAAGTGGTTTACCCACGGCACGTTAAAGAAATTTTCTTTCTCGATATTCCATGCGCCACCAACAGACCAAAAGTCGCCCCAACGGTTCTCTTTCTTAAAACGCGACGAGGCGTCTCTACGATAAGACAGCGAGCCATAATACTTTTCCTTGTAGTTATAAAGCACGCGGCTAAACCAACCTTCTACATTGTAACGTTCAGCGTATGAACGGTTGTCAGATTTTGTGGCGAAAGCGTCTAACTCTAAGATGTTTGGCGAGAAACCGCCTGTTGCTGTGGCATTGAGATAGCGCAACTGGTCGTTGAAATACTCATGTCCTGCTAGAACACTTACATCATGGTCGCCAAAGGTTTTATGGAAATCCAAGGTTTGCACATTGTTTGTGCGCAGATAATAGTATTGAAACTTTGTAAGTTCGCCGTTTACATTCACCTTGGGCCCATACAGACTGTTATCGTAGTCTGAACGGGTTATGTGTTGAAAGTTCAGGTTGCTTGTAGCATTGAACTTCAACCAGTCGGTGAAAATAACATCAACATTGAACGTTCCATTAAATTGGTTTACCAAAATGTTCTTTTGGTTGTATCGGTTTGCACCAAGTGGGTTGCCCTGTGAGGAGAAAGCACGGGGTGCATTGTCAACAAAATTGTTTCCTGGTACGCCATAGTCGTAGTGTGGATTTCCATTCTTGTCGGTACGTATAACGGGATTCCCATTTGCATCAAGTGTACGCACGTAGAGAGGATAAATAGGCGCAATCATGGAAGTGAAATACAGCAAGTTTGAAGAACTAAGCTGACCATCCATATTAGGGTTTTGGTTTTTGCTAGAATGTACATAGTCTACATTTCCACCCAGCTTTAACCACTTCTTTGCTTGATAGTCTGCTTTCAAGCGTGCAGTGTAACGCTCGTAGTCCGAGTAAAGTATCACGCCATTATCTTTCAAATAACCCGCACTAGCGAAGAATGACGAACGGGTGTTTCCGCCACTTACGCTCACGTTGTAGTCTTGTCTGAACGAGTTTCGGTAGGCCTCTTTCGTCCAGTCGTCAGGAGTCATATAATATGTTTCACCATCAGATGCCTTATACGACCGCCCAAGAGTAGCCTTAGGATTTAGTTTTCCGTCAGCCCCAATAAGCTGCTCGCCTGTTGGCACGGTATATACATTGTAACCCAATTGGGCAAGCATTTCCTTATTGGCTTTCGCATGGGCAGCATCTGCACTCATTCCATCAGTGTAGAAATACCTGTTGCGTAGCATGCCATAATATGTTTCATAGTATTGCCCTGGGTCTTTGATCACGTCGTAATCTTGAATGGCCCTGCTGTTGCTACCCCACTTCATATCCACCGTAACCACAGCTTCGCTGGTGTTGCCACGCTTAGTGGTAATCAAAATCACACCCGATGCACCACGCGCACCATAAAGGGCGGCACTTGCTGCGTCTTTCAGCACGGTTACACTTTCAATGTCTTGTTGGGGAATGTTGCTCAACGAACCAGGATAAGGCGCGCCGTCAACAATGATTAATGGGTCGGTACTAGCTTCTAGCGAGGATATACCACGGATGTTCATCTTTCCATTGCCTGCACCTGGCTCTCCCGATGCTCCGCGCATCTGAAATCCGGCCACCGTTCCAGAAAGCGTAGAGGCAACGTTTGTTGAAACACGTTTTGCAAGGTCTTTGGATGAAACCACAGCTGCCGAACCTGTAAATGCCGATTTTTTTTGCGTACCGAACGCCACCACCATAACTTCGTCGATGGTGTTGTCCACGCTTTCCAGTTCAACGCGCATATTGGCTTTTGCTGTAAGAACCTTGCTCTTCATGCCGATGTACGAAAATTCTAGTTGGGCATTAGCGGGAACGGAGAGCGAGAACTTTCCGTCGATGTCGGTAATGGTGCCGGTACCGGTGCCCACCACTTTTACCGAGGCTCCCACCACGGGTTCATTGTCGGGCAAAACCACGACTACTCCACCCACGCGGGTTTGCGCCAGTGCCATTCCTGCCGTGAGGAATAGGCATGTCAGGAATAAGATTAGCCTTTTGATCATAATACTACGTTTTAAATTACTACTATTTGATTTCAAATCAGGGTCTTCCTAGCACCTATGCAAAAGAGTATAGGTATGCGAAATAGTCTTAATTCAAGCGTTTCGGGGTGTTCTTCTCCGGTTTTACGCAAGGGTTTGCAGCTAAGCAAATGGATTTGACCTGATACCGTGCATCCGAGTCTTGGCGCAGAGGGAGTGGTCTTCAATCTTCTCAAGTTAAATTCATCCTGCTTTACCACTTTTGTATGGTGACAATATGCATGATTTCGCAAATTTATGAAAACATCTTTTAAACGCCAAACATTTTAAAAAGAAAATATACGTGCAGGATAATATTTTTACAATATTGCCCGATTCTAGTGTTTAAAGGCGGTCTTATTATGCTTTACGGCATATTTTTGTCTGTTCACAATTGCAACCAAATTGCTCAATAAAGCACATTTTGCATAAGCTGTTGCGGCATATCCATTGTAATATGTTGCTTAATACTCCAAAAACCAAACACTCTTTGTGCTGTGACATGGCAGACCTTCCAAATCAAAGACACCCCTTTACAGGCTGCTCGACGTGATAGATAGGAAGAAACTCAACAAGACCTCGTCTCCATATGTATAGACCCAGCAAAATTCGTCTGTGCAAGCCCATTCGTCTGATGTGCGGTCTCCTTATCATTAAGCGCCTGTGCAACCTCTCTGGCGGTCATTGGTGGGGTACTGGAAACCCTTTTTTATGGCAATTTCAGTTTCTTTGAAAGGGCTATCGAGATGCTCTAGCAAGCACATCTCGATAAAGTTTGCTCTTCAAAGGGAGGGTGTGTAGTATTTTCAGCAAAGATTTTAACATTGTGAGTGCCTTCGCAATCCACCAATCGCCCAACCTGCCGCAAATAATCGATTCTCGCGCGGGTTTGTTTTGGTGCTGAATGGGGCAGGGCTTATAATGGTGGCCAACCCATTTGATGTAGTATGAATATGCAAATAGCACCCAATTCAGTACGATTTGCACCAAAAAAACTACATTTAGCACCAAAACGCACGCTATTTAGCACCAAAACGCACTGCATTTAGCGGCAAAACGCATTGCATTTAGCACCAAAATGCACTGCAAAATGCAGCTAAACGCTGGCAAATATGCTGCAAAACGCAAGGTTAAATGCAATAATATGCACAACATAATGCAACAAAATACGGTGAGTATTGGCACTTAAAGCATTTGTTTCGATAGTATGACGTGTAGAATAAGGGCGAAATACACTTCAAAACGTAGTTTTTTAGGTGCAAAATGCAGGTAATTGGGGTTAAAGAAAACACGAACAGGCTACCATCTAGAAAGGCAAAATGGTGCTAAATGCACTCCGTGTTCTTAAAAATGGACATATTAAGAGCGGCGGAAGATGGGAAATCGCACCAAATTGCCTACTTATAGACCATTATTTTCGCTAGAATGTGTTGGCGAGCAGCGTGCGTTTTGTCAAGTATTATTACAGCAATTAACTTTCTGGGGTTATGGGTTTGTTAGCTCGTGGGTTGCCGATATATCCAGTTAATGAGTAGTTAAGTTTAGGCTTAGGGGGTAAGTTATTAAACCTATCTTTTCATACTCTTTGTATACGCTGTCATTGAATCACGCTTAAAGCAATGCCTTTTGCTGTCTTTCTGTCTTTGTCTGGTATCTTTCACTTGCCTTTTCGATGGCATAGCCCAACGATGCTCACTCAAAATGCAGGCGAAAGATGCCAGATAAGTCCCCCAAAAACTGACAAAGGCGATTTTTAGAACCTGCCTTTAGCCATTGGCTATCGCAAAAACAGACTTACTTATTGAGGTATTTAAGCATTTTTGTGATACACCGTTTCTTCTGATCCATGTTGGGGTGAACGTAGAGATTGAGGGTTGTCGTGATGTTCGCATGCCCAAGCAACACGCTTACTGTTTTATAGTCGCAGTTGCTTTCAATGCAGCGCGTAGCAAAACTGTGGCGCAGTCCGTGATATTTCAGCCGAGGAATATCCAAATGTCCCATCAACCGATGGAAATAGTTTCGGTAGGTTCGTGGCTCTGTGGGTTTCTCTTCGTTGGTTAGCACATAGAAACTTGCGTTTACCACTTTTTTCAGTGGTTTCACCATAGCCAATAGTTCTTTGTTCATCGGTATCTCACGGCAAGAATTCTTAGTCTTTGGCGTATTTATAACTAGCTCCGTGTGTTTGTGCTCACCTTCTATGATGTAGATACGCTCGATGGTACGGTTTACGGTGATTGTGCCTGAGTCTGTGTTGATGTCGGCCCACATCAAACCGCATATCTCACCAATCCGCAAGCCAGTGGTCAGGCTGATGTAAATGCCAAGGTTGCGAAATGTGAAATTCTGCCTGATGAAATCGAGTATCTTTTTGTGGTGTGCCACCGTCAGCACTTCTATTTCTCTGTTGCCCTCCGTGGTTGGGTACTTGATGTCCCACTCACAATAGTTCATCCAACCGTTCTTCACTCCAAACTTCATCACCATTCTCAATACGATGAGCATGTCTTTCACCGTTTTAATGCAGAGCCCGGCATTGAGTTTTTGCAGCACAAATTCTTGTACTAGTTTCTCACTAAGAACGTCACAATCACCAAACGATGACAGTAAATGGTTCTCTAAAATCAACACATAAGCAGCATAGGTGGACTGCTTAACGTAGCGTTGCTTTTCACTTTTCCAAGCCAACGCAATTTCTCTAATTGTTTTTGCTTTCATATTTAATCCTTAATCTAGAAAAGGTACATAATAATTAGAGAAAAGCATTAACTTATGTCCCAAATCTGAGATTTCCGGAGTTTGAGGGGGAGTGGGAAAAACATTATCTTTCAGATTACCTTGATTTTAAGAATGGTTTGAACCCGAAGCCAGAAAGATTTGGAAAAGGGATTAGGTTTATTTCTGTTATGGACATTCTCAACAATGCAGTTATTACAAATGATTGCATTAGGGCTTCTGTCGATGTCTCGGAAGAAGAACTATTAAATTTTTGCGTGGAGAATGGAGATATTTTATTTCAACGCAGTTCTGAGACATTGGAAGATGTCGGCAGAGCAAATATTTATATGGATAACAAACCTGCTGTATTTGGAGGTTTTGTCATTAGGGGCAAGAAAAAAGCAGAATACGATCCTTTGTTCTTTCGGTATTTATTAGCAAGTCCGTTTGCTCGCAAAAAGATAATACCAATGGGTGCAGGAGCACAACACTTCAATATTGGTCAAGAAGGTTTGAATAAGGTGAAACTCCATTTTGCACTATTAGACGAGCAAAAGAAAATCGCAAGACTTTTATCTCTCCTTGACGAACGCATAGCAATCCAAAACAAAATCATTGAGGACTTGAAAAAACTAAGGTCTGCGATT
>CAUPVH010000076.1:0-6793 GCA_963514635.1 uncultured Prevotella sp.
CCTTAAAAACGCCGTTTGCGGTGAGGTTAAAGTCTTAAGCCGAATCCTTTTTGCTTTTAAAAATTATGCCATACTTTTGCTCGTGCTGCTTTTTTCCTTTGTGCAACCGCCATTTTTGAATGCCCGAATTGCGTCCTCCCAACCAGCAGGTTGTGTCGCCGTTGGCATTAGGCTGTGTCTTTATTTTATAAATTCTGTCCGTACCTGTGGTATAGGCAGTAACTTTATTTCCGTCTACGTGCCACATCTTGCCCGTTTCGCCACCAATCCAAAAGGTGGAATCGGCATCAGCAGAAACAGATGCCAACCTTTCACCTATATAATACTCGTTCTCTCCGAGTGTCTTCATCTGTTTTGAGTCAGAGCAACCGAAGAGTAAGAGTGGGGTGATGATCATTGTCCAAACTTTCTTTTGCATGGGCAGTGGGTAATGTTGTTATGCAAAGATAGGCAAAAGTTTTTACATGTACCGAGTTGTACCAATGTGATTTGGGTAAAAAATGTTTAATTTTACGAATTAAAGAATTGCGTTAAGGCTGGTTCAAAAATTACCATTGTAGGCTTTTGGGGTTTTATCCGAGCCAATTTGCCACTTTATGGTTAAAGGGAATGGATTTTATGCAGTTGTTTGCATATCCCACTTTGCCATCAATGTATCAGCACAATAGCCTTTGCAGTGTTGCAAAAAGCCTTTTAGGTTGATAGTACAATGCCGTTTGTAGTGGGGCTACAAGCATCTTGTAGTGTCAGTACAAAGCCCCTTGTACTGATGTTTGCGTCTTAAGTGCTAGCTCGTTCATAAGGCAATCAATTCCGAAACTAATTCTTTTCGCGTTATAACACGCATGTCTTCACTCCATGTAACACGCTTGATGCAGAACATTTAAGAAAACAAAGGGCGTTTGGTTGGCGAGTAAACAAGTTGACGAGTTGACGGGTTAACAGGTAGCCGGGTTAACAAGCAGACCTGCCAACAGGTTGATAAGTCCACCGATAAACGCGTTTTCAAGTGTTCCTTTTGTTAACCATTCCCCTCGTCTAACCCTCGTTTCCACTTTCTCGTTTCGCCAAAATTTGCTACCTTTGCATAAGGCAAGCGCGAAAGCGAGGTGCAAAAAGCAAGCACCTTGCCGTTTGTTCGCATGCCAATGTTTAAGTTTAGCTTTGTTAAAGTAAGCCGCAATGCCACTACGCATCCCCGACAAGTTACCCGCAATAGACATACTTATGCGTGAGAATATCTTCGTGATGGACAGTTCGAGAGCCACCACGCAAGACATTCGGCCGCTTAGGATTGTTGTGCTCAACCTCATGCCGTTGAAAATAACAACCGAAACCGACCTTATACGCCTGCTTTCTAACACGCCCCTGCAACTGGAAGTGAGCTTTATGAAACTGAAAAGCCACACGCCGAAGAATACGCCCATTGAACACATGATGAGCTTTTACGAAGATTTCGCCGCTATGCGCAACCAAAAGTTCGACGGCATGATTGTTACGGGCGCACCAGTAGAGCATCTGCCGTTTGAGGAAGTGAGCTATTGGACCGAGGTTACCGAGATTTTCGAGTGGGCCAAAACGCATGTAACCAGTACACTTTACATCTGTTGGGCTGCACAAGCTGGGCTATATTACCATTACGGCATAGCCAAGCATCCGTTAAAAGAGAAGATGTTCGGCGTGTTTGAACAAACCCCACTGTTGCCTTTGCTGCCCATATTCCGCGGTTTCGACGACCGTTTCAACATGCCACATAGCAGGCACACTGAAGTTAGGCGCGAAGACATCGTGCAAAACGAGGCCTTAACGCTTGTGGTAGAGTCGGAACATAGCGGCGTGGGCATGGTGATGGCGCGCGGCGGACGCGAGTTTTTCATCATGGGACACTTGGAGTACGCGCCCAACACGCTCGACACAGAGTTTAAACGCGACTGGGGAAAGCGCGCAGGCGTGTCTGTTCCGCAGCATTATTACCCCAACGACGACCCAACGCAGCCACCTCTGGTTACGTGGCGAGCGCATGCCAACCTGCTGTTCAGCAATTGGATAAACTATTATGTATATCAGGAAACCCCATATAACATCAACGACATTAGATAAATCACAGGCGAATGAGACACTTAGAGCTACTTGCACCTGCCAAAAACCTTGAATGCGGTAAGGCTGCCGTTGACCACGGAGCCGATGCCGTGTACATCGGCGCGAGCCGATTTGGCGCAAGGGCCGCTGCTGGAAACAGCGTTGCCGACATCGCCGAGCTGTGCGCGTACGCCCATCGCTTTGGCGTGAAGGTGTATGTTACGGTAAATACCATCGTGTACGAAGACGAGCTTGACGATACGCAACGCCTTATATGGGACTTGTATCGTGCAGGAGCCGATGCCATATTGGTGCAAGACATGGGCCTACTTAAAATGCAGCTGCCCCCAATAGCCTTGCACGCCAGCACGCAGACCGACAACCGTTCGGCCGAGAAGGTGAATTGGCTGCTGGGTCATGGTTTTGAACGCGTGGTTCTTGCGCGCGAGCTTTCGATAGACGAGATTAGGGAAATACATGCACAACTGCCGCAGGCCGAACTTGAAGTGTTTGTGCACGGCGCGCTGTGTGTTAGTTATTCGGGTGTGTGCTATGTGTCGCAACATTGTTTTTCGCGCAGTGCCAATCGCGGTGCTTGCGCGCAGTTCTGCCGCATGAAGTTCGACTTGATTGATGCTGCGGGGCAGGTTATCGAACGCCAACGCTACCTGCTTTCGATGAAAGACCTTAGCCAAATAGACCATTTGGAGGAACTGGCAGAGGCGGGAGCCACTTCGTTTAAGATTGAAGGGCGACTTAAAGACATGGCTTATGTTAAGAATGTGGTGTCGGCTTACAGTCAAAAGCTCAACCAATTGGTGCGAAAATATCCGCAACGCTACTGCCGTGCATCGCTTGGCAAGGTGGAATATGCTTTTGAACCCAGCCTTAAAAAGACCTTTAACCGCGGCTATACCGACTATTTTGCCCGCGGAAGGCAGCAGGGCATAGCCTCGTTTGATACGCCTAAGGCTATGGGCGAGCATGTTGGGCATGTGAAGGAATTGCGTGGCAACTCGTTTAACGTGTCCTCTACGGCCAGTTTTGCCAACGGCGACGGGCTTTGTTTTATCAATGCCGACCGCGAACTGGTGGGTTTCAGGGTGAACCGAGCCGAGGGGAACCGACTTTTCCCACTGAAAATGCCCGAAGGGTTGAAGCCGGGTATGTCGCTCTATCGTAACAACGATGAGGCTTTCGGCAAGATGTTGGCTCGTCAAACGGCCGTGCGAAAAGTGCCTTTGCACATGAAGTTGCGGTTGACGAACGATGGAGTGGAACTTGAAACGGCCATTGTTCATGCAGGCGAATGCGTACAAAGACGAGTCGACCGCTTGCAATGCGAACACCAGCAGGCACAAAAGCCGCAACGCGAAAACATCGTTAGGCAGCTAACTAAGCTTGGAAGTACGCCTTACACCTGTTCGGAAGTTGAATTAGACCCTGCGGTTGAAGGGCTTTTCATTCCTTCTAGTCTGTTGGCCGACTTGCGTAGGCGAGCCACAGATGCACTGATGAACCCGCCATTGCACCTTACCGACCAGCCACGAGCGTTGCCTACGCCCCCCGAACGCAAGCAAACATTGGCATGGACGCCCATGTATAAGCGGCATTCGTACCTTTATAATGCCTCCAACCACTTGTCGAAGGCGTTTTATGAAACGGAAGGTTTGTCGGATATTGGTGATGCTTTCGAGGTGAAAAAGCCCCAACCCAAGGATGCTTTGCTGATGCAATGCCGCCATTGCATACGTTTCTCGTTGGGGCATTGTGTGAAACATGGTGGTACAAAGCCCACATGGAAAGAGCCACTTTACCTGCAATTGGGCGACAATAGGCGGTTTAGGCTCGATTTTAATTGTGCTGAATGTCAAATGGACTTATATGCAGAATGATATGAAGAAGGGTTTGTTGCTTAACATCTTGTCCTTGTTAGCCTTGTTGTTGCTGCTTTCGGGCTGTTACCATCAGCCGCCAACGCACAACGAAGGCACGGCCGACTTGACCGAAGCGCAGCTAGATTCGCTTTCGTTTTCGGCCTCTCACCACTATTCTAACAATTATAACTTCGTGGTAAAGGCCGACTCGCTGCCCCTCGTTAGACAGCAACCCGAAGAGTTTGTTACCGATGTTGTGCTCGACACACTTTACATTAAACGTCACGACCATGTGGTTGTGGCCGACATTCGCATCGTTCCTGCAAGCGGCGAAGACTCTGTTTGGGTGCAGTTGGCGCGCGACCAGTCTACCTTTGGTTGGATAAACGAGACGCAACTGTTGCCCAATGTCGTACCCGACGACCCCATTTCGCAGTTTATTTCCACCTTCTCGGATGTGCATTTGCTCATCTTTCTTGTGGTGATATGTGTCATCGGCATGTTGTATTTGGCGCTTAAAATCGTTCGTGCCGATGCTTTCTTGGTACATGTTCGCGACATCGACTCGTTTTATCCCACGCTCTTGGCCTTGCTTGTAGCAGCATCAGCCACGTTTTATGCCAGCATTCAGCTGTTCGCAGCAGACACTTGGCGGCATTTTTACTATCATCCCACGCTCAATCCGTTCACAGTTCCGCTGTTGCTTTCTGTCTTTCTCGCCTCGGTTTGGGCAATTCTCATCATCGGTTTAGCCACCATAGACGATGTTCGGCATAAGCTGCCGTTTAGCGATGCCATGCTTTATCTGTGTGGTTTGGCAGGTGTTTGTGCGGTAAACTACATCGTTTTCAGCATTAGCACGCTTTATTATGTGGGTTATCCCTTGCTCTTGGCCTATGGTTATTGGGCCATTAGACGATATTTGGCCTACAACCGCAGTCGCTATGTTTGCGGAAACTGCGGTGCAGCACTGCATTCCAAGGGGCGTTGCCCACGTTGTGGGTCGTTTAATCAGTAACGGTTAAGGGTTGTACAGCTATTAAGGAGCATCCCCCTTATTGGCCAATGGTCAGCAAGGGGGATGTTTCTTTTTTACCTTTTCTTCTGTTATTGTATTACGTTTGCTGCAAAGCCTTCACGCCCTCGATGCGTTTGAAGAGGTAAGTTTGTATCAATCCGCGGCTGGCAAGATAGAGAATGAAGGCCAACCATAAGGCATGGTTGCCAAGAAAAGGCCTTAACAGGTAGAAAGTGGCAAAGAAAAGCAGGGCGGCTAAGGCCGACGAGGTGAGCATTCCGCGTGTGGCTGTGATGCCAATAAACACGCCATCCCACACAAAAGCGGCCATACCTGCAAGCGGAAGGGCGATGGTCCAACCGAAATAGGGTAGGGCAGAGCCGATCACTTGTTGGTCGTTGGTGAGCAATCCTAGAAAACTACGTCCGCCTAACGTATATAATAAGGTGAACGCAAGTACCATTGCGCCGCCCCAAACGAACAAACGGCGGATGGTATCGTTGAAGGCCAGCTTGTTTTTTGCACCATAATACTTGCCGCCTACGGCCTCGCCAGCATACGCAAAGCCGTCCATGAAGTACGAAAAAATGGTGTGCAGTTGAAGTAACAGCGTGTTTACGGCTAGTATCATTGTGCCTTGTGCCGAGCCTGCCGATGTAAAGAAAAAGTTAACTGCCACAAGGAAGAGGGTGCGAAGAAAGATGTCGCGGTTAACTTTGAAAAAGGAGGCCATGGCAGTATGGGTAATTACACCCCTCATGTTAAAGTGAATGCGCAGCTTGGGACGGTAAAGCGCAAGGAAAAACGCAACGGCCGCGAGCATCCCCGACCACTGAGCAACCAACGTTCCGATGGCAACGCCCTCGATGTTCATGCCTGCAAAGAGCACCAAAGCTAGGCTAACGCAGATGTTTACCACGTTTTGCATGATGGAGATAAACATGGGTATGCGCGTGTTTTGCATGCCAATGAACCATCCCATGAAACCATATAGCCCCAACACAGCAGGTGCGCCCCAGATGCAGACGTTGAAATAGCGTTGCGCCATCTGGCTGATTTCGGGTGTGGGCCGCATCAAGAACAATGCGCCTTGTGCGATGGGGTATTGTAAAAGGATGATGGCGAGGGCGATAAGCAGGCCGATAAGCTGAGAACGAAGTAACAGTTTGGTTACCTCTTCAAGGTTTCGCGCTCCGTATGCTTGCGAGGTCATGCCGCTTGTTCCCATTCGCAAGAATCCGAACAACCAGTAAATAACGTTGAAAATCATGCTGCCCACGGCAATTGCGCCGATGTATGCGGCATTACCTAGGTGTCCCATGATGGCTACATCCACCATTCCGAGCAGCGGAACGGTGATGTTTGATATGATAGAGGGGATGGCTATGTTCAGTATTTCTTTGTCGCGCGGTTTCATTTGCTTTATTTCAAAGGGCTATTGCTCGCTTATTTCAAAGGGCTAATGCTCGTTTATTTCGCTCACGGCACTATTTGTTTGGAGTGCCTTTACAAGGCTTGCCCGTTTCAATGTGCGAAGTTAGGCATATTCAGACGAGTGCGCAAGTTTTGTCGGCAGAAAGTGTTGAGATGTGCAACTGTTAGTGTTGTGAGTTTGTTTTCTTCTTCCTTACAATTCTCCTTAATGGCTGTCGAAATGTTAAATCTTTCCATTTGCATGCTGTTTTCTTTGCAATACACTTGGTTTATATTATAAACTTATTTATCTTTGCAATGGAAATAGTTCCTAAAAGGTACGTTCCAATATTTTTTTTCGCCGTTAAGTTTATAACGTAAACTTATTTATAGTCCAACGAACAGC
>CAUPVH010000077.1:0-6784 GCA_963514635.1 uncultured Prevotella sp.
ATCCAACGTTGTTCCAATCAAGGTCGCCAACCACACAAACGATGCACATACCTGTGTCTACGGTAACTGTGCCATACTTTTTAAGTTCGTCGACGATTTCTTCAAGATGCGAGTCGTTGTCGATACTCATCGAAACGCCCACCTCGGAAGTTACAATCATGTCGATGGGCGTTTGGTAACTCTCGAATATCTCGAACACCTTGCGCAAGAAACCCGTGGCAAGCAACATGCGACTAGACTTTATCTTAATAGCCGTTATCTTGTCTTTGGCGGCGATGGCCTTTATCTTGTTGTGCAAAACCTCGTTGTTGATGATGGTTCCCTCGGCATCTGGGTCCAAGGTATTCTTCAATCGCACGGGGATGCCTGCATACTTGGCCGGCTGTACGCATGTGGGGTGCAATATCTTCGCGCCAAAGTAGGCCAACTCGGCAGCCTCTTCAAAGTTCAGTTGCCTAACGGCCTCGGTCTTATCTACCACACGTGGGTCGTTGTTGTGCATGCCGTCGATGTCTGTCCAAATCTGAATTTCATCGGCAGGCAATACTGCGCCCACTAGTGAGGCCGTGTAATCAGAACCTCCACGCAATAGGTTGTCTGTTTCGCCATACGCGTTCTTGCAAATAAATCCCTGCGTGATGTATATCTGATAGCCCTGGTTCTCTTCCATCAGTCGGGCTAGGTTTTCTCTGATGAAAGCCATATCGGGTTCGTTGTTCTTGTCTGTTCGCATGAAATCCAAGGCATCAAGCAACACGGCCTTAACGCCAATTTCCTGCAAATAGCTAACCATCATGTTGGTGCTTATCACTTCGCCTTGCGCCACAATGGTCTTTTCTTCAAAGCTAGTGAAGAGGTCTTTGGTGAACGAACGAAGGTAATTGAATTCATCTACTAGGAAAGCGCGCAACTTTTCCCTGTGTTGAGGGTCTGAAAGCAGTTCGTCAACATGCTTTACATATTGCTTTTCCAGGTTGTTTATCACCTCGTTGGCCCCTTCGGGGTTTTTCTTATAAAGGTAGTCGGCCACTTCTACAAGCGAATTTGTGGTGCCCGACATGGCCGAGAGCACCACAAACGTGGGTTCACCCGATGCCGTTATGAGCGACGCCACGTTCTTCATGCGGTCGGGGGAGCCAACGGAAGTGCCTCCAAATTTCATCACTTTCATACCCAATGTAAGCTAAAAGTAAGTGTAACTATGTTTAAATGTCGTCTTCTTCGGTGAGGTCTATCTTACTGTACTCGTCGGTAACCTCTTTTATTTTTCCGTCTCCGCAACGGTACACAATGCCAGGATACTTGCTCAGCATCGACAAATTGTGGGTAGACATCACCACGGCCGTACCGCTTTGTGTGATGTCGCGCAGCAAGGCAACGATGTTCGTGGCCGTGTCGAGGTCGAGGTTGCCCGTTGGTTCGTCGGCAATAATCACTTTCGGATTATTCAAGATAGCACGCGCAATGGCGATACGCTGCTGCTCTCCACCCGAAAGCTCGTAGGGCATGTTGTGCTTCTTGTCGCTCATTCCCACGTCGGACAGAACCTTCTCGATACGTTCGGCACGCTCAGCCTTGTCTTTCCATCCCGTAGATTTAAGCACGAACTGCAAGTTTTCCCATACACTTCGGTCGTGAAGCAGTTGAAAGTCTTGGAATATCACGCCTAACTCTTTCCTTAATGCGGGAACTTCTCGCCTACGCAAAGTCTTCAAGTTGCGCCCCAACACCTCTGCCGTGTCGGCGTCTTCTTCGTCAATGTCCAGTTCGCAGTAGATGGTTTTGAGGAAAGAACTCTTACCTGTCCCCACCTTACCTATAATGTAGATGAACTCGCCTTCGTCTACATGAAAATCAACGCCGCGTAACACTTCGCGGTCGTCTTGGTAAACATTTACGTTTTTATATTCGATAAGCATTGGCCATCTTGTTTTGTTATGAAATACAATAGCCCGCGCCAATTAATTGCTTGCACGGTACAAGTTGTGCAAAGTTAGTGATTTTATTGCGATAAGTTCAACAAAATCGAAATAAAATGGGGGTTATTATCGCGTGTTCTGCAATTTGTTTGCATCTACGCACGTGCACTTTACTTTTCTTCACATTATTTGTTTAGAAGAGAACTAGCCTGAAACATAAAATAACGAGCACAAAAAAAGGACTGAATCAGTCCTCTTCGTCAAGTGTTCGCAAGATAATGCTGGTTGCGCCGATGGTGAACAGCGAACCATTTTCGAGCAAACGACGCTCTCGGTCGCCCAATATTTCATTGTCAACGAATGTCCCCGTGTAGCTTGGTCCATCGCTTAACACATATTTCAAGCGCCCACGTTTATCTCTGCTCACCTCAATAGCGCAGTGATTCATGTCGATGCTTGGGTCGTTTGTTTCTATGGGGCAGTTTATTCCGCTATTCTTCATGTATCGTCCAATAACGTTTCTACCCATACGGAGTGGCAAAACCTGTTTATAATGAAACACGTTCTCGATAACGGTTAGCGTGCCGCAGTGGTCTTTGCAGTCTAGTTCGTCGGCGTTTGTTTCCTTTTGACGGTTATGTAACTTCGAAACGCCAATGCGTATGCCGAACTCCTTACCACAATCTGGGCATTGAAAAAAGAGCGATTGCCCTTCTTGATAACGTGTTTCGTCGAAAGTTATGTAATTGTCGCACTTCGGACATCTTACTCTCTTCATGCTTTGCTAGTGTGTTTAATTCTACATGTAAGACGATTCTGCTCAACGAACCTCGCTGCGCATCACCCAACAATCCTTAAATTCGGCCTTGCCATGCAATTTTCCAAAAGCCAAATAAGCTTCGTTCTTTGTCTCGTAACGACCATAAGTTACTTTCACGTCCTTATCATCAACCAACACTTCGGTCTTATCATAGCCCTTATCCTTTAACATTTGAGCATAACGGTTGGCGTTGCGTTTTGTTATTTTGCTAGCCAGCACCAAACAATAAAACGTCTGGTTGGCGTGTTTGGCCTCGGTTGGTTTGGTCTGTTCGCACTTTGGTGCCGTTTGTTTAGCAACAGAAGGAGCAGGCGCCTTTATCTCGGCTATGCTCTCTGTGCCCTTTATCATCTCTTTGGGCATCACAGATGTAAGCAGACCCGTATCTACTACGCTATGCGACACAGTGCTCATTTCGCCCTCGGTGACGGTAGAGGGGAAAAGCAAGAAAGCAACGACAGCCACACAAACGGCAACTGCGTTTCGAACCCAAGCAACGGGAATGATAAGGTCGTTATTGCTGGTTGCGTCATCATTATCCTCTTCAGCATCGCTGTTGGAAAGCGACTTAGCAGATTCGTCCATTTCTAACAGAATGGGCTTAGACTCGCGTTGTTGAACTCTTGCCGTTTCGATGTCTTGCACATTGCCGACTGATTCTACAGCAGGAACTTCGCTGAAAGCATCCTGAACAGAAAGACGAACAATATCAATGGAACCCAACCCATAAAGCGTTGGCGTGAGGATGCCCGACTCGCATGGTTCAAAAGTGTACGTGCCATTATCTGCATAATAAAGCACTCCAAGGTCGTTCAATTCGTAATACCCCTCGTTGTGCAGGTGCTGGCGCATCTCTTCAACCTCGCTCGCAATACGTGTTAAGGCCTCAGGATAGCTCAAATCGTAGGCTTCAACATACGATTGTGCAAGCAAAGAATCGTTCAAACGGAGTTGGCGATTGAACCCAAGCGTTCTCGTCGGCGGCAGAAATGTATGGTCGCCGTCGTCGTACCTAGCCTCAACATGGTGCGCCATAAATCCCCCAAAGTCGGGAATGATGACGCAGTCGTTATCCAGCAGTAAGATTTCGATATGTCTATGTAGTTCAATCACGAATGCAAAGTTACGATTTTTCCCCCATAGTTCAAACGCATAAAGTTATATTTTGGATAATATTTTACTGAAATATAATGATAATTTAACTCTATTACATCCAACAATATGTAAATGAATTTCGCCAAGCTTTACGCTAACTGCTCACAGCCAAGCATCTACCACTATTTGCAACCAACACAACATCCATAACATTAAGCGGCTCGCCCCACCTCGTTCTCTCAATATTTATGCACACATCATTAAGAGAAGAGCGCGACATGTCGGCAAAATCAGCCACAATAAAAGACTTTTCAACAAGCAATATGCACATAACAATAGGTACTCTACATAGATATTCACCCCACTTGCTAAGTGCTTACCTTTTGCATTCCACCCTCCATTCAAGCAAAAGCCCCTCTTCATTTCACACTTCCAAAATTGCTACAAAAGCACAAAACAGCACAAAACGCACGTAAACATTTATTACCATATTATATGGTGTGCGATGACAAGAAATAACAAATCGCACTAAGACTTGCTGCTGATGTAACAAACAGGGCTACAACCATGGTGCCAACAAGTGGGCAAACCAGCCAACGAACTTCTGCCAAGGGGTTCTAAACTTGTTCCACGATTCGGGCGTCAGCTTAAAGCAGTCGGCTTTGTCCTTATCAAACAGGTCAGACAGCTGTTGCGTTGTCTCCTTATCCACGATAATGGCATTCTCTTCGTAATCAAAACGCAGGCTACGAGCATTAAGGTTGGCACTGCCCACGGTACAAAACTTACCATCAACCATAATCACCTTGGTATGATGAAAGCCTGGCTCGTACATCCAAACCGTTACGCCGCGTTTCATAAGCTTATGAACATTGTAGAAAACGCAATCGGGCGTTAAAGGAATATCACTGTGGGTAGATACCATTATCTCTACTTTCACACCACGCTTAACCGCATTGCGCAACGCCTTCTTCAACGCCCTATTCAACGTGAGGTAAGGGTTGATGAGCTTAATGCTATCCTGGCTATCATTGATAGCCTTGGTATAAAAACTCCGAATAATCTTATTTGAAATGCGTGGTTCGCGGTTTAATATGCCCACCATCTTCTTTCCAGCCGACTGACAAGTGTCGGGCTTTAAGTTGTCGAAATATCCCAGATTATCGTTTCCTCGGTAATATTCAGCCCCATGCACGTTTTGCTTAGCCACCTTATTCCACATTTTCAAGAAGATAGCCTGCAAGGTATTCACCTCCTGTCCCTCAATTCGGCAGTGCATATCACGCCAACTCCCCACCACTTCTGTGCCCTTGATGTAATAGTCGGCCACATTCATACCGCCAGTATAGGCCACATTACCATCTACAACAACGATTTTGCGGTGGTCGCGGTGGAATACATGGTTCACCCAAGGAAACTGAACGGGGTCGAACTCAAAGATTTCGATACCCCTTTCGCGTAAGGTACGCAAGTGTTTTTTCAGCAACGGACGATTGTTCGAGTCGTTTCCAAACCCATCAAACAAGGCGCGTACCCGCACACCTTCGTTCGCCTTCTCTACAAGCAGCTCGAAAAGGCGGTCGGCAATGGAGTCGTTTCTAAAATTAAAGTATTCTAAATGTACGCTATGTCGCGCCCTAGATATGGCCGAAAACATGTCGTCGAACTTCTCTTGACCCGTGGTGAGCAGCACCACCGAGTTGTTATGGGAGAACTTAACCCCCTCGTCGCGCATCTGTTGCACGATAAGCGAGTCGCTGCCTTGCGCAAAGGCAGCCAACGATATGAGGAGCGAAAAAAGAAGCGAGCGTATTCTCGATGGTTCAATCATAATTCGTTAAGTGTTGCAGAGACCTTACAGCATGCATCGGTAATGGTCTACAATGCCAACAAGCCTTTCATTTTCATCTGCCACGAGTACCGTGTGTATTTTATATTTTTGCATTATCTGTTGTATATCGGCAATCTTTGTCGTTGGCAACACAATTTTAGGATTGGTGGTCATGATGTCGTTAACCGTCTTGTTAAAGAACTCGGCCTGCCATTTTTCCATCGCCCTACGGATGTCGCCGTCGGTAATCAGCCCAACAATCTTGCCGTTCTCTACCGACACCCCAAGCCCCAGCTTGCCTTTGCTCACCTGTATGATGGCATCGCCAAGGTGCATTTGGCGTGGTATGATGGGCAAATCGTCTACACGCATCACGTCGGCGGCTGTGGTAAGCAAACGTTTCCCCAACTCGCCACCAGGATGAAACCTCGCGAAATCCGTGGGTTTGAAGTTGCGCACCTGCATCAATGCCACCGCCAAAGCATCGCCCATAGCCAATGCTGCCGTGGTACTGCTTGTGGGAGCAAGGTTTAGGGGGCACGCCTCCTTGTCTACCCTCACCGTAATATGGGCCACGCTGTATTTGGCCAACAACGAATGGGGGTTGCGACTCATGCCAATGAGCGGCACATCACGATGCAATATGGCAGGAATAAAGCGCAAAAGCTCGTCTGTTTGCCCCGAATTGCTAAGTGCCAACACCACATCATCGGCCGTCATCACGCCTAAGTCGCCGTGATATACATCCAATGGATTAATAAAAAAGGCAGGAGTACCCGTACTAGAAAGCGTTGCAGCAATCTTAGCGCCGATGTTTCCGCTTTTTCCTACGCCCGTTACAATAACCTTACCTTTACAGTTGAACATCATTTCCACAGCTTTGTCGAAATGATGGTCTAGTTGCGGAATAAGGTCGAGCAGTGCTTGCGCCTCGTCTTTCAGGCATTGCGTGGCGTATGCCCTCACATTGCTAAGCCTGTTGTCTGTCGAATCTGTTGCCAATGTAGACATAAATGTTTCTTCTCCGTATATGTTCTCGACGAACGTATTTGTTATAATAGGTTCGCAATCAAGTTTTCAAGCTTGTCTAGTTCAAGCATGTTGGGGCCGTCGCTCAAA
>CAUPVH010000078.1:0-6745 GCA_963514635.1 uncultured Prevotella sp.
ATTGTCCGTTCCATAGGTGTTGTTGCCTCCATCGCCACCTGTACCCTTGTTGTATACATAGTCGTCGGTGATGTCTTTCATCACATTGGCGTCGGCAGCCCCCACCTCTTCGGCGATTTTTATGGCTCGCGCCTTGTCTTGATGTAGCAAGCGCACGGCGATTTTCAGCTTTATTCCGTTGATGAACTTCACCCACTTAGCCGCATCGCCATTGTAAGCAAGGTCGCTGTTGCCGATGGTTATCTGCGTGGTGGTAACCTTCAGCTTTTCTAAGTCGGCATCCAATTCTTTCAGCCATTGGTCGAAAAGCTGTGGCTGACTATCGTATTTTGGGGTGAGCGTACCTTCAAGCCTTGCTCTTGCGGCCTCAGAGTAGGGTCTAGAGCCAAAGAGGTCGGTGTCGAAGAGTGCCATATACACCGAGAGGGCGTTGGCCATAGCCGACAGATGCGTGTATTGCGCGGCCTTATCGGCAGGCATGCTGGATAGAACACTGTTTATTTCGTTTTCGTAAAGCTTAACCTTGATGCTCTGCGAACCCACGCCGCCTAATTCGGCCATCTTGTTAAAGAGGTCGTCGAAGCTAGCCGCGGGCGAATATGCCTGCACAAACTTTGAGGTGTAGGCTCCATCGTAGAACCACAGCAGGTAGTCGAAAGGCTGATACTCCACCTGTGCTTGCGTGAAGAGGAAGATGGGATCGCCCTTTGTAACCTTCGAAGGGTCGGTGTTGATGTCGGCATAATCGCTTTCGCTGCATCCCACTGTTAGGGCCAAGCATGCCGTGCATAGACCCAAAGCTAGGGATTTGAAGTTGAAAATATTCTGTTTCATGATGAGAATGCGTTTTTAGAAAGTGGCGTTTAGTGTGAAGAGATAGCTAGCCGTGTAAGGCATGAACGAACGCATACGGAACTGTGCGGCTCCCGTTCCACGAACCGATTCGGGGTTCTCGTGGTTGGGTGCGGTGTTAAGCAAGTAGGCTATGTTGCGCCCCGTTAGGCTCAACGCCAAGCTCTTGGCGCCGATGTAGCTGTATAGTCTGCGCGGAACGTTATAAGATAAGGTTACTTCGCGCAAGGCAATGTAGTTTAGTTTCTTAAACCAGTCGTCGTTGATAACGCCCTGGCCCCAGCTGTTCTTAAAGTAACCGTGACTTTGCATGTGTGCAGGTTCCACGAGTCCTTTTTCGTAGGCCTCTTGGTAAGTCTTGCCACTAACGTCATGCTGCGTGCCATCGGGTGCTGTTACGATTGTTCCTTGGTCGAAAATGGCATCGGGAATAAATCCATCGGTAAATGTCTTGCCCTTAGCATTGTCGTATCTGCTAGTCCAAGTCATGCCCTTACGGTATTTCTCAGACTCGCCTGAGAATCCGTATGCCGTGGCGTAGCGCGAGTTGTACGATGCCACGTAACCGCCAAAGCGCGCATCGAAGAGCACATACAGGCTGAGGTCTTTCCAGCGTAGGGTGGTGTTGACTGTGCCAAGGAAGTCGGGCAACATCGAGCCAACCTCTTTAACCGTTCCGCCGCGCTTGTAATAAACCGTACGATAGTTATTGCTGTAACCGATGATGGGCTTGCCTGTTTTCTCGTCGGTCTTTATCCACGAGTCCGACATAAGCATACCATAGTCTGATCCTACTTTGGCAACGGATGCTATGCGGTAGTTGCCGTAGTTTGCCAAGCCATCCAAATTGATGTACGAGGCAACATCGGGACTTAGCTCCACAATCTTATTACGGTTGCGGGTGTAGGTTAGGTTAAGGTCCCATTGCCAATCGCCGCGTTTATATGGCGTGGTGTTAAGGGCTATTTCTATACCCGAGTTTTGTATGTTACCCGCATTGATGAGCTTTTGCTTTACGCCCGAAGCCTCCGGCACGTCAATAGTCATAATTTGGTTGCGCGTGTTTTCCTTATAATAAGTGAGGTCTAAGCCAATTCTGCTGTCAAGGAAACGCCAGTCGAGACCCACTTCCCACGCGTTCTTACGTTCGGGTTTCAAGTTGGTGCTCTTCATGTTATCGAGTATTTTCATGCCATACACCTTCTTGTCGCCACGTTGATAGGTGGCAATTTCGTAGCCCGAGTTGATGTAATAGGGCGACGTGTCGTTGCCCACTTGTGCCCACGAACCGCGCACCTTGGCAAAACTAATCCACTTGGGAAGCTTGTCTTTAAAGCTTTCGGTGATAATCCACGAACCAGAAACCGAGGGATAGAAGTACGAGAAGTTACCTCGGCCATAGCTATATACAAGCGACGACGACCAGTCGTTACGGCCTGTTACGTCGAGGAACAGTTGGTTCTTCCAGCTTGTACCCACCATAAAGATGGTAGAAACGATGCGCTTGGTGTTGAACTTATAGGTATCAATATCGGGCTGGAGCTTAGAGTTCTTGATGAAATACTGGTTAGGTACAATCAATCCACCGTTAGTTTTTTCCGAATGTTTTTGTGCGTATTGGTTGAAATACTCTTCGCGCAAGAATCCATGCACCTCCCAATCGTCGTTGATTTGATAGTTAACGTTGGCTCCAATATAGAAGTTTTCTTGCGTGGTTTGAATGTTCGATAGTGCGTAGCTTCCTCCTTCGTTGGCATAACCACTGCCAGATTCTTTATATTCGCCACTAACGGCATAGTAGTTGAGCGAGCCGCGAGCCGACAGTTGCAGCCAAGGCAAGGCTTGAACGTTGAGGTTGAGCACAGGACGGAACACCGTTTCGGTCTGCCGATAGTCGTTTTCGTAGATGTTCCACCATAGGCGCCTACCAGGTACAGCGCGATATTGGTCGCCATATTTCCCGTCTGCCAGTCCGCCATGTTCGCCTTTGTACAGGTGGCGATAGCGGTTAACGTCGTATTCTCTAGAGAAAGTGCCATTTGCAAAGTACTCGCCGATGTTCAGAGGTGCGTTTCGTGGCTGCGACTGGGTGAAGTTCATGCTGAAATCTACGGTCATGATGTCGCCCACCTTCTGCGAGGCCTTACCTAGGAAAGAGAAACGATTGAAGGTGTTTCGGGGTGTTGTGCCCTTATTGTATTTGTAAGAAGCCGAGGCGTAGAATTGCGTTCTGTCGTTTCCACCTTGCAGCGATACGTTGGTGTTGGTGTTAATGCCTGTGTCGTAGGCATCCTTATAGTTGTTCTTAAAGATGCGGGCTGATCCCATGGTGCCGTCGTATTGCTCAAACTGCTTGCCTTCGGCCCACGATATTTCAGGCCCCCAAGCAAGACCATTATCATGTTGTTCGATAAACGAATAGTCGCCTTTTGAGTTTCTAGCAAACGACGACATGTTGTCTCCCCATGTGTTACCTGTCTTCGTATAGTATTCGTCGTAGTCTACTCCACCAGGGAACGAGCCTGAAAGGTATTTGTTCTGCAAGTCGGGCGAGCGATAAACCGTTTCCAAACCCACGGTTTGCGAGAAACGTACGCTTACTCCTTTGCTTGCCTTACCACTCTTGGTGGTGATAACCACGGCTCCATTCAAGCCGCGCGAACCATACAAGGCCGTTGCAGCAGCACCTTTTAGTATGCTCACGCTCTCGAAGTCGTCGGGGTTGAGGTTCTTCAGTTGGTTACCATAGTCGTTTGTATTGGTGTTCCAATCAGCATCGCCCGAGTCGCTTGTGGCGTTGTCTAATATCACGCCGTCTACCACGAAGATGGGTTGGTTGTTGGCGTTCAGCGTGGATGCACCTCTTATTTGTATCTTGGTAGAGCCGAACATACCACCATCCGACTGGCTAATCTCCACAC
Organism: uncultured Prevotella sp.; assembly: GCA_963514635.1. Classification (GTDB taxonomy): domain Bacteria; phylum Bacteroidota; class Bacteroidia; order Bacteroidales; family Bacteroidaceae; genus Prevotella. The sequence goes on from CAUPVH010000078.1 coordinate 3,774, forward strand.
CAGCCACCTTTCCTTGAAGTGCTGTTACAGGCGAAACGGTGTTGGCGCGTTCCAGTTCGTCGCTTTTCAGTTCGGTTACGGCGTATCCCAGGGCTTTGGTTTGGCGCTTGATACCCAGAGCCGTCACCACAACTTCATTCAGTGCGGTGGCATCGTCTTCAAAGTCCACGTCCACCTGTTGGCGTCCGTTCACGGCAACACTCTTGGCTTTGAAACCTAGATACGAGAATACCAGCGTGGCCTGTGGCGAACATTCGATGGAATAATGCCCATCTATATTGGTGACAGTACCTGCGCGCGTGCCTTGAACCGACACCGAAGCACCGATAACAGGTTCGCCCATTGGGTCTTTCACGGTTCCTGTCACCGTGATGTTTTGCGCATAAAGCGTGCTGGATAGCATACATATCAATGCAACCAAGCACATCCGCCAAAAGGCATGCGGCTTTTTCTGTTTTTCGTTCATTTCAGTCATGTTTAAAGATAAATAAAATATAGTTAAGTCAATTTAGGCCTTTAAGTTCATCTGTTTTCGCTACTTGATGGTTTAAACGCAGTACAGCCAATTTCTTTCGTTCTCATTGTAGTTTAAATTATAGGTTTCTTCGTATGCTTTATGGCGTAAACATATAGAGTTTGCGCCATCTAAGCGAATGTTTAGCACCTTAATGACACCACAAAGAACATATTGTTTGCTTAATGTTTGCAGCAAACAAAATATGCGCCACACAAAGCGTACCTAGGTAAGCAGTTGTTATTCGGCAACAAAATTAAGCAAAAAGAAAATAACTTACAAAAAAAACGGCAATAAAGTGTTATCTGTTTGCTGTTTAGCGGCAATTTATAGTTAAAAGGAATTGGTTTTAGAAAGTTGTTTGCATGGCCCACTTTGCCATCAACGTATCAACACTACAGCATTTGCAGTGCTGCGAATAATCTTTCGTACAGATGCTACAAGCATTTCGTAGTGCCAGTACAAGGTGCTTTGTACTGATACAGCATGAGGAGTGCCACAGCCCAATAGCGTTTTTTTAGGAGTTAAAGGTGTTAAGCCAAATGTATAGGTGGCATTAGGCTAATAGGACAAGTCTGACAAGTCAGACAAGTCGGAAAGCTAGAATGAACTAGAAATCTAGAAACCGCTTAGACAACTTTAAAGGGCGTTAGCCATTCTTTCACCTTTTCACCCTTTCAATTTTAAAAGCCTTTAAATCACTCTATCACCCTAAACTTCACATCCACAACGCCCTGAGGTTTGACGTGCGTGTCAACACTTCTGCTTTTAGAGCCAGGCCTTGGTATCAGCAGACTATAATTAAGTACGTGGCGCATACGTTCGGTTTGGTCTTGCGTAAAGGTGTGACCCAAGCTTATGGCATAATCCATAATGTTGTTAGAGTCGAACGTTTTACCATCGCTACCCGTACGTTTCAATAAGTCATTAAGGTTTGCGGCTTGGGCATTGTGCGTTCGAATGTATTCCGCCAAGAACTTATCGTACGCCACCTTATTATAAGTGGGCGTGTCTTTGCAGTAATCTGTATCCTTAAAGCCGTCTATATACTCCCCATCCTCTTCGCCAAACACGTGGAATAGTCCTAAATAATGTCCCAGTTCGTGGGCGAGCGTAACGTTGAAGTCGGCAGAGTAGATGCGAAGAGTGTGCAAGTTGGGCCAATCTTTATAGCGGTTTGACTCTTCATTAACATACTTGCTGTTCACCGAAACGCAGAAAGGAGTTGGCAAATTGTCCAGAGTTAGGTGCCTAGCTTGCACCGCAAGCAGCCCTTCCAGCTCGTGTTCGCCCTTCGCAGAAATCGCCATGTGGCTGATGCCGAGCGTTGTTCCGTTCGTCTTTGCCTGCTTAAAGTGGTATACGTACACGTTAACAAAGCGGTTTGGATCCCACATATACCGCTTATACTTGCCCGACTTGTCGTTCATCAGCACATAGGGGTCGATGGGATATTCGTTTTCTTCCAGCTTGATATACTCCACGCCAGGTACGTCGAGCCTATTCCCCGCCTTGTCAACGGGTGTCAGCAAGAAACGTATGTTAGCATTCCCAGCTCCACTATAAACTCCTTGGTACAATTTGTTAACATTGTCTAGCACTTGCCGCAGTCTTTCGGCAGGAACCTTTTGCGTTACGTCGTTCTCGTCGGCATAGAAAACGTGGAACACAACAGGCAGCACTCCCAGTTTTATAGGCTCCACAGGTTCGGGCTTGCGGATTGTTGTTCGGTCGTCCTTCTTGTCGCAAGCATTTAGCAGCACAAGGGTGGCAGCCACCATAAAAAGTGAAAACAAACGTTGTTTCATTGCTTCGTATATATTGGATTAGACATGACGGCAACCTGCACCAGCTGCCCAAATGGCCAGACAAGATGCACTGCGCCACCGCAAAAATACGATAAAAAAGCGATAATTTCACGTTTAACCCCGAAAAAACGCCATAAAAATTTTGCCATTAACAATTTATTGCCTACCTTTGCACACGCTTAAAAGGCAATGTTCGGGATTTAGCGCAGTTGGTAGCGCACACGTCTGGGGGGCGCGAGGTCGCTGGTTCGAGTCCAGTAATCCCGACAGAACAAAAAGGAGTTGCAGCCGCAAGGTTCGCAACTCCTTTTTGTTTTTGCTCCTATCTCATGTCCATAGCTCCTGCTTTGGGTGCAAGCCTATAGATGAATTAGGTAATATGAACGGACGAGCTTATAAACTCAAAACTTAAATCTGGTATTTATATTTTACAAAACACACTCATCTGAACACTTCGTTCTAGCGAAAATAAGGGGCAATTAGCAGGTAATTTGGTGCAATTTCCTGCCTTGTATGGTTCTTCTTTTGTCCGTTTTCTGGCATTTCGCCTGCATTTAGCACCACTTTGCCTTTCTATTTGGTCGCCAACTCGTATTTTTTTCAACTCCAAATACCCACTTTTAGCCCCTAAAACCCTACTTTTTAACGGC
>CAUPVH010000079.1:0-6686 GCA_963514635.1 uncultured Prevotella sp.
TCGATGTAAACACTGCTCACGCGTACATTCTTCTCGTGGGTTTCTTCCATGCAGTAAAGATCTAGTCGGGCGTTATCGCCAACAAAGGCCTCGATAACCTGTGTGGCCAAGAAACGTTGGTCGTCGAAGGTGTGGTCGCAGAATAAGAACTTGGCCTCGGCTTGCGGTTCAACGATGATAAGCACGCGGCGATTAACCATGAGGTCTACTTGTGCATGCAGGATATTGATAACTTGTATGGTTTGTTCGATCTTTACACCACGCGGAACATACACCAAAAGCCCGTCTTGTGCCAACATCGTGTTGAGTGCCGTTACGGCATCGCCAGATGTTGCGGCCAACTTACCATAGTATTTGGCGATGAAATCGGGATTTTTCTCTGCGTATTGGCACAGCGAAGTAATGACAACGCCATCGGGAAGTTGCTTGTGGGGCGCGGTGGGCTGCAAGAATGCATCGTTAACCACAAAGTGATTGGCCGTGCTAAGGCGCGGAACATCGCAACTGAACACCTCGTAAGGGTTGATGGGCATGGGCAAGCGTTGCAGGTTTAAACCGAAGTCGGGTTCGAAAAGCTTGCTTATGTCGGTGTATTTGTACTTCTCGGTCTTGCGTGTAGGAAATCCCAAACGCTTGAAATCTTCGAAAGCAGCCGCGCGCGGAGCGTTCATTACCGCGGTGGAATGGGCGGAAATAACATTGCGGTTGGCCTCAAAGAGGTCTATATATTGTTTCTCACTATTCATGTTTGCTAGCCTTTACTTCTCTCCTACTTCTTCTTTAATCCAATCGTAGCCGCGCGCCTCAATCTCTTTGGCCAACTCTGGTCCTGCCGTTTTCACGATTCTACCTTTATAAAGTACGTGTATTACATCGGGGCGGATGATGTCGAGCAGTCGGTCGTAGTGGGTAATGACGATGGTACTGGTGCTGGGCGACTTCAATTTGTTAACGCCTTCGGCCACGATGCGCAGGGCATCAACGTCCAAACCAGAGTCCGTTTCGTCGAGAATAGAGAGTTTTGGTTCGAGCATTGCCATCTGAAAAATTTCGTTACGCTTTTTTTCGCCACCGCTAAACCCCTCGTTTACCGAACGTTGAGAGAGCTTTGCATCTAGTTCTACTATCTGCCGTTTTTCCTTCATCAGCTTAATGAAGTCGGCAGCCGACATGGGTTCGAGACCTTGGTACTTACGTTTCTCGTTGATGGCGGTACGCATGAAGTTGGTCATTGATACACCAGGAATTTCAACGGGGTACTGAAACGAAAGGAAGATGCCTTCGTTGGCCCTGTCTTCGGGTTTCATTTCGAGCAAGTCTTTGCCGTTAAAAACGGCCGTTCCATCGGTAACTTCAAACATGGGGTTACCTACCAACACAGCCGAAAGCGTGCTTTTGCCCGAACCGTTGGGCCCCATGATGGCGTGGGTTTCGCCATCTTTTACCGTCAGGTTGATACCTTTTAATATCTCTTTATCGCCAATCTTGGCGTGCAAGTTTCTTACTTCTAACATATATATATATATCTATTGTTTATTGTTTACTATTCGTATTGGGGCCAAACAGAATGTTGTATAGCAAATCGTCTAGCAGCCCTTTCACCACCTTCATCCCATCTTTCTCGGTGAAATGGAACGGAAAATCGATTTTCAGGCCCACATTAAATCCGTGCCTAATCGGGCGCAAACGCACATCGAAGGGTTCTGGCAAGTGGCCATACTTGGCCTGGAAAACAGATGCCTTACTGAAACCTAGCCTGCAACTATATTCTAGCTGAATGGCTATGCTGGTGAAAAGATAGAGGTCGACACCTACTGTGGGCGCGAGGTTGAAATGCGGAATATGCGCCATTCCATCGTAACGCACACGGCCATAGCGGTTGCTGTCCACCTCTCTGCTGAAGGCTTTGCTGCCTCCGTTAAAGTTGTATAGTGCATCGAGCCCGATGTATGGCTGCACACCCCACGTCTTTCTGCCGGGATAATATCGCCCTCCGAGCGAAAAAATCGCCATATCATCGCCTAAATTGGTATCGAGGAAGTTCCATTCCTCATGTTCATATCCTGCTTTCAGCGAGAGGGGCGTGTTGGGCAAGTAGTATTCTATGCGCAATTTGGACAGCATTCCATAGCCCGAACCAACCTTTTCTGGTATGGCGTACGCACCATTTGTGGTGGTTCGCACGTGGGGAGAGGCCGCACCACCTATTTGTCCGTCAATGCCAAAGGCTCTAGCAGCATTGTCTTGCGCCTTAACGGTTAAGCTCATAAGGAGCGTTAAGAGCATCCATATCGTTCTCATGTCGGCTGGTTTTGGTAAGGTCTGCATCACCATCAAGCCTAACCTACTGTGCCTTCGAGCGACACACTGAGCAGCTTTTGTGCCTCAACGGCAAACTCCATGGGCAACTTGTTGAGCACCTCCTTGGCGTAGCCGTTGACGATTAGCCCCACGGCCTGCTCGGTTGGTATGCCTCGCTGGTTGCAATAAAACAGTTGGGCCTCGCTTATCTTACTGGTTGTGGCCTCGTGTTCGATAATGGCCGTGTCGTTGTGGATGTCCATATAGGGGAAGGTGTGCGCGCCACACTTGTCGCCCAACAACAAGCTGTCGCACGAACTGTAATTGCGCGCATTGTCGGCGTTGGCCGTTGCGCGCACAAGTCCGCGGTAAGAGTTTTGGCTGCGGCCGGCGCTGATACCCTTAGAGATGATGGTGCTCTTTGTGTTTTTGCCCATGTGTATCATCTTAGTACCCGTGTCGGCTTGCTGGTAGTTGTTGGTTACGGCCACAGAATAGAACTCGGCCTGCGAGTTGTCGCCGCGCAAGATGCACGAGGGGTACTTCCAAGTGATGGCCGAACCCGTTTCTACCTGCGTCCACGATAGCTTGGAGTTCACTCCGCGCAGGTCGCCGCGCTTGGTAACGAGGTTAAACACGCCGCCTTTTCCATGTTCGTCGCCTGGATACCAGTTCTGAACGGTGGAGTATTTCACCTCGGCATTGTCCTTAACGATAATCTCTACGATGGCTGCATGCAACTGATTTTCATCGCGCATGGGGGCTGTGCAGCCTTCAAGATAGCTTACATAGGTGTCGTCTTCGGCCACAATGAGGGTTCGTTCGAACTGCCCGGTGTTGCGAGCGTTAATTCGGAAATACGAACTTAGCTCCATTGGGCAGCGCACGCCCTTGGGAATGTACACGAAAGAACCATCGGAGAACACGGCACTGTTGAGTGCAGCGAAGAAGTTATCGCTGTAAGGGACCACCGAACCGAGGTATTGTTGCACCAAGTCGGGATGTTCTTGCACGGCCTCGCCGATAGAACAGAATATCACGCCCTTCTCTGCCAGTTTCTCTTTAAAGGTTGTTTTCACCGAAACAGAGTCCATAATGGCATCTACGGCCACGCCTCCAAGCACCAATCGCTCTTCAAGCGGGATGCCCAGCTTATCGAAAGTCTTCTCCAATTCGGGGTCTAGCTCCTTGTTGGCGGGCTTTTTGGCCATCGGGTCGGCATAATACGAAATGCCCTGATAGTCTATTTCGGGCAAGTTTACATGCGCCCAGTTGGGCTGTTTCAACGTTTTCCAATGATTAAAGGCCTTCAACCGAAACGCCAGCAACCATTCGGGCTCATTCTTTTTGCTCGAAATAAGTCGCACAACGTCTTCGTTAAGGCCCTTCTCTATAATATCTGTTTCCACGTCTGTGGTGAAACCGAACTCGTATTTCTGTTCGGCCACACTTCGCACATACGCGTTTTTCTCGTTCTTTACTTCTTCCATATATACAAATTTGTATTAGCGATGAATAGGGGCAGCCCCAATGGAGCGCCCCTATCGTTTAGTTCAGCAAACACCGTACCGCAAAACAAGGCGGTAACAAATGTTACTGTTAGTTTTTTGAGGTGGTGAGTTTATGAGTTCATAAACTCAAAACCTCACCCTACAACTTCTGTTCCACTTCGATAACGGTGAACGTTTCGATGATGTCGCCCACCTGAATGTCGTTGAAGTTGACAATACTTATACCGCATTCGAAACCCGTAGGCACCTCTTTCACGTCGTCCTTATAGCGTTTCAAGGCGTTGATGTCGCCCGTATGTACCACGATGCCGTCGCGAACAAGGCGGGCTTTGTCTACGCGGTGCACCTTTCCTTCGGTAACAATTGCTCCTGCAACGGTGCCCACTTTCGATATTTTGTAAACCTCGCGCACTTCTACTTGGCCCGTTACTACTTCTTTCTTCACCTTATCGAGCATGCCCTCCATAGCCGAGTGCACGTCGTCGATGGCATCGTAGATAACCGAATAGGTGTTTATCTCCACCCCTTCTTGGTCGGCCAACTTGCGTGCGGCAGACGAAGGGCGCACTTGGAAGCCCACGATAAGCGCATCGGAGGCATCGGCCAGCGTAACGTCGTTCTCCGAAATCTGACCCACAGCCTTGTGAATAACGTTCACCTTGATCTTCTCGGTAGAGAGTTTGATGAACGAATCGCTAAGTGCCTCGATCGAACCATCGGTATCGCCCTTGACGATAATGTTGAGTTCTTTGAACGATCCCAATGCAATGCGGTGCGAGATGTCGCTCAACGTCAGACGTTTTTGCGTACGCAAGCCCTGTTCGCGTTGTAGTTGCAGACGTTTGTTGGCAATGTCGCGCGCCTCTTGTTCGGTTTCCAACACGTGGAATGCATCGCCAGCTGTTGGCGCGCCGTTCAGACCAAGGATGATAGCAGGCTCGGCAGGACCAGCACTTTCAATGCGTTGGTTACGCACGTTGAACATGGCCTTAATACGTCCCCAGCTTGTTCCGGCAATCACGTTATCGCCAACATGTAGCGTTCCGTTGCTCACCAGCAGCGTAGAAACATATCCGCGACCCTTGTCAAGGGAGCTTTCGATGATGCTACCCGTACCCTTACGGTTGGGATTGGCTTTGAGATCGAGCATTTCGGCCTCCAAAAGAACTTTTTCCAACAATTCCTTAACGCCGATTCCTTTCTTTGCACTAATCTCTTGGCATTGGTATTTGCCGCCCCACTCTTCTACAAGCAGGTTCATTTGCGAGAGGTCTTCGCGTATCTTGTCGGGGTTTGCACCCGGCTTATCAATCTTGTTGATGGCAAACACCATCGGTACGTTGGCCGCTTGTGCATGCGCGATGGCCTCTTTGGTGGTAGGCATCACGCTGTCGTCGGCGGCAATGATGATAATGGCGATGTCGGTTACTTGTGCACCGCGGGCACGCATGGCCGTGAAGGCCTCATGACCGGGCGTATCCAAGAACGTAATGTTGCGTCCATCGTCTAGTTTCACGTTGTAAGCACCGATATGCTGGGTAATACCGCCGGCCTCGCCTGCAATAACGTTGGTGTTGCGGATGTAGTCGAGCAACGAAGTCTTACCGTGGTCTACGTGGCCCATTACAGTAACGATGGGCGAACGCGAAACGAGGTCGGCCTCATCGTCAGCCTCTTCGGTAACTGCCTCAGAAACTTCTGCACTTACGTACTCGGTCTTGAACCCGAACTCTTCTGCAACAAGGTTAATGGTTTCGGCATCGAGGCGTTGGTTGATAGAAACCATGATGCCCACGCTCATTAGCGTACCGATAACCTGATTAACCGAGACGTTCATCATCGAGGCCAACTCGCTAACGGTAACAAACTCCGTCAACTTCAACGTCTTGCTCTCCTTGCGTTCCTCTGCACGCTCTTCGTTCAGACGTTCTTGTGCGGCCTCGCGTTTCTCCTTACGATACTTTGCACCCTTCTTGTTTTGGCCACGACTGGTAAGACGTGCCAAGGTTTCTTTTACCTGGCGTGCCACGTCTTCCTCGTTCACCTCTAAGGGTTTCTGGTTTCGGTTGGGTTTCTTATTTTTCTTATTGGCGTTTCGTCCGCCAGCGGCATTGTTATTGTTGCCGCCGCCGTTGTTTCCGCCCTTGTTCTTATTGGCATTGGGTTGGTTAGCAGCCGCATTAATGTCTACCCTTTCGGTGTTTATGCGGTTGCGTTTGCGACGTTCGCCGCCCTGTTGCCCTTTATTCTCGCGTTCTTTGCGTTTCTCTTCCTTCGATTTCTTCTTGGGTCGAGTGTTTTGGCTGATGGTAGAAAGATCTATCTTTCCCATCACCTTGATGCCGGGAGCATTGTTTTGCTCGCTCTTCAACGTAAAGATAGCAGGCTTGCCGCTCTCCGTCTCCGCCGTATCGGCCTTTTCGGCAGGTGTTTCCACCTTTTCGTTCTCGGCTTTGGGAGCCTTAACGGCATGTCCTTGTTTCTTTGCGCCCATTTCGTTTGCCGCTGCAGCAGGGTGTGCAGCGTGGGTTTTGGCATCTTTAGCAGGCTGTTCCTTCTGTTCGGTCTTGGTTTCTGCCTTCTCCACTGGGGTTGTTTGCATGGTTTCGGCCTTCACTTCGGGCTTTTGCTCAACCGTTTCAACCTTTTGTTTAGGCGTTTCCACCTTGCCAACCTTCTCTTGTTTCTCAGCAGAAACGCTCTCTGCCTTGTTCGAAACCTCGCCCACGGCAGCAGGCTTAGTTTCTTCCTTATCGTCTTGAACGGCTTTAACATCAGATTTCTTCGCCGAACCTTTGCCGTTGAGGTCAGAAAGGTCTATCTTACCCAAGGGCTTGTATTGTTGTTTTCCAGCGTTCAGCACCGTTTCTGCAC
>CAUPVH010000080.1:0-6671 GCA_963514635.1 uncultured Prevotella sp.
ATATATAAGGTGTTTTGGGGTTACGAGTTCTTGGCATGTCTGGTTCTTTGTACTTTATGTTTCTTGCCCTATCGTGGCTTAATAGGCTTTAAAATAGGAGGCGTTAACGAGGAGGAGGAAGGGTAAGCCGTGGCATTCACAAAGTGAGATAGTTAACCAATGCGATGGGAGAGGGGGACATGTTGCGCAGATTGGTTGTTTAATAGAGCCGACAGCGTTTTATTGGCTTTCTGTTTATGGCGTATATGCGGCTTAGCGTATGTCGCCGTTAACATCTAGAAGTACTAAAATGCGCAGAATTGCCGCATTTTTATTAAACAATGCAAAAAGATATGGCGTATTACGAAAAAACGTTGTACCTTTAACCCTAGATTTCCCTAAACTTCTTATTAATGCGATGAGAATAAACAAATTTACCGCCTTAGCTGTGGCTCTGGCGATGACTATGGGAGCTAACGCACAACGTAAAGTAACTGCGCCAGCACCTTGTGGACCACTGCCTAACGCCAATCAACTGCGTTGGCATCAATTAGAGACTTATGCTTTCTTGCACTACTCGCTCAATACCTACACCGACCAGGAGTGGGGATTTGGCGATGAAGACCCTATGCTGTTTAATCCCTCTAACCTAGATGCACGTCAATGGGCGCGAACATGCAAAGAGGCAGGCATGAAAGGTATCATACTTACAGCCAAACACCATTGCGGCTTTTGCCTATGGCCATCTAAATACACCGAGTTCTCGGTGAAAAACGCGCCGTGGAAAAACGGAAAGGGCGACGTGGTGCGCGAACTGGCCGATGCTTGTAAGGAGTATGGGCTGAAATTTGCCGTGTATCTGTCGCCGTGGGACCGCAACCACGCCGAGTATGCACGCCCCGAATACGTTACTTATTTCCGTAACCAGCTTGAAGAACTGCTCACGCAGTATGGCGAAATGTTTGAAGTGTGGTTCGACGGAGCTAATGGCGGCACGGGATATTACGGCGGAGCAAACGAGGCACGCAAGATAGACGGCGTCACATATTATGATTGGCCCAAAACGTTTGAGATGATACACAAATGGCAACCCAAACTGGCCATCTGGGGCGACCGTGCTGAACTGCGCTGGATTGGTACGGAGAAGGGTTACGCCGGATTGACAAACTGGTGTACGATAGACTATGCGTTTAATATGCCGCAAGACACTTTGATGCACGGACAGGAGAATGGTAAGCATTGGTCGCCAGGCGAGTGCGACACGTCTATACGTCCAGGGTGGTTCTATCACGAGAACGAAGACTCGAAGGTAAAGAGTCTTCGCAAGTTGGTAGACACCTATTACGAGTCGGTTGGTCGTAATGCGTCGTTGCTGCTGAACTTCCCCATCACGCGCGAAGGGCGCATCCATCCCATCGATTCGGCTCATGCCGTGGCTATGGCGCGCGTTATCAAGGCCGAATTGGCCAACAACTTGGCGCGCCAAGCCAGCGTAACGGCCTCGCAAGTGCGCGGAGGTAGTGCCACGTATGGTGCACAAAAGGCCATCGATGGCAGCACCGAAACCTATTGGGCCACCAACGATGGCGTTACGCGCGCATCGCTAACGCTTAGCTTTAAACGCCCAACAGCAATAAATCGCTTTATGGCGCAAGAGTATATCGCACTGGGTCAGCGCGTGAAGAGTTTCTCGCTCGAAGCGTTGGTGAACGGAAAATGGGTGCAGCTGCGCGACGAACGCGCGCCCGAAGGTACAACGGGACTAACCACCATTGGCTATAAACGCATTGTTTGTTTCCCCACGGTGAAGGCAACGCGCTTGCGTTTCACAATCAATAGCGCAAAGGCTTGTCCGCTGATAAGCAACATTGGCGTGTATTGTGCACCCGCATTGCCCGAAGATGCTGTGCAATTGCCCGCTTCGGTGCTTGCAACGGCTAACGAAAAGCAGGCTGAACCCGAACGCGTTACTCTGGCTTTGGGCGAAGATGGACCGAAAGCGGTAGACATAGACCTGCAAGAGGAGGGCGTATACCATAGCCTTACGTATGTTCCTAAGGAGGATACGAAAGACGGATTGGTGCTTAACTACGAGATATATGCATCAGACGACCTCATAACGTGGAAGCGTTGGCTGGGCGGAGAGTTCTCTAACATCGAGAATAACCCCGTACCCCAGACCGTGAAGTTGCCTGCAATCAAAACCCGTTACCTCAAACTTGAGGCCACTCGCTTGCTTAAAGGCGAGAAAATGCAATGGCAAGAGATTATTGTTAGATAGGAACGGCCTCAGCTCCATTGCCCCAAACTGGCCACAACACCAGCCCCAATCGGCCTCACCCCCAGCCCCTCTCCAAGGGGAGAGGGGCGTAATATGCAATGCGACAGCAAGGCAAACAAAGGCAACAACGAATGTCTTAACAAAGCAAATATAAAACAACAACTCAAACCAATAAGGCATACCACTCCCCTCTCCCCTTGGAGAGGGGTTGGGGGTGAGGCTGATTTGGGGCTGGTGTTGTGGCCAGTTTGGGCAATGGAGTGAGGCTCCTTAATTAAATAAGAACATGCAACAAACAAATTCAGTAAACAGCTCTAGCAGGAGAAACCCCATCGCATGGGTGCCTTCCGTCTACTTTGCCATGGGACTTCCCTTCGTGGTTCTCAACATGGTGGCGGTGTTAATGTTCAAAGGTTTGGGCGTGAGCGACAGCAAAATAACCTTTTGGACCTCGCTCATCATGATGCCTTGGACCTTCAAGTTCTTGTGGAGTCCGTTCTTGGAGCTATATCGCACCAAGAAATTCTTTGTCGTAACCACCCAGTTGGTTACGGGTGCGGGGTTCGCTCTCGTGGGGTTGGCACTACAATTGCCCCACTATTTCACCGTGTGTATAGCCTTGATGGCCATTATCGCGTTTAGCGGAGCCACCCACGACATCGCAACAGACGGCGTTTACATGGCCGAATTGAGCAAGGAAGACCAAGCGCGCTTTATCGGTTGGCAAGGTGCTTTCTACAATATAGCCAAGATTGTGGCCTCTGGCGGACTGGTTTGGCTGGCCGGTTGGTTGCTGAAACACTATGGCGGCGTTAAAGGTGCGCCAGAGTCGGTGATGCATTCGGCAGCCGCACAGGCATGGATGGTGGTGATGATTGCTTTGGGCGTATTGATGTTTCTATTGGGATTGTACCACACGCGCATGCTGCCCCAAGGCGGAACACGCACGGAGAAACGTATGACTGCGGCCGAAACCTTCAAAGAACTGGTGCGCGTGCTGAGCGATTTCTTCACCAAACGCCACATTGTTTACTACATCTTTTTCATTATTCTCTATCGTTTTGCCGAGGGATTTGTGATGAAGGTGGTGCCGCTCTTCCTCAAAGCAGGGCGCGAAGTGGGCGGATTAGGACTTAGCGAAGAAGAAATAGGACTGTATTACGGCACGTTTGGCGCGGCCGCCTTCGTGCTTGGCTCGATATTGGCGGGCTATTACATCTCGCACTTCGGACTTAAACGCACGTTGTTCTCGCTGTGTTGCGTGTTCAACTTACCCTTCGTGGCCTACACGTTGCTATCGTGGTATCAACCCGAAAACGGCTTACTCATTGGCGGAGCGATAACGCTTGAATACTTCGGCTATGGCTTTGGGTTCGTGGGACTAACCCTTTTCATGATGCAACAGATAGCACCCGGCAAACATCAAATGGCACATTACGCCTTCGCATCGGGCATTATGAACCTCGGTGTGATGTTGCCTGGCATGGCTAGTGGGTTCTTCAGCGACTGGTTGGGCTACAAACATTTCTTCATTTTCACCCTCGTGGCTACCATTCCCGCATTCCTCATTACCTATTTCGTGCCGTTTACGTACGAGGATAAGCCTCAGGACAGGTGAAAGGGTGAAAAGGTGGAAGGGTGAAAAAATGGCTAACGCCCACCAACTCGTCAACTTGTTTACTTATCCACTTGTAAACTTGCCAATTCGTCAACTAAATAAAAAACCATAAATCCCAAGTCCTCTTGCCGCGCCACAGCTGCAAACCAAGGAGCGAAGAGAGGCATTATAAAGATATGAAAGAACTAAAAGACATCATGCCCTGGGAGGAACGTCCCGCCGGTTGCGCCGATGTAATGTGGCGTTATTCAAAGAATCCCGTCATCGGACGTTACCACATCCCCACATCAAACAGCATTTTCAACAGTGCCGTAGTACCCTTTGAAGATGGTTTCGCAGGCGTTTTTCGTTGCGACAACAAGGCCGTGCAGATGAATATCTTTGCTGGATTCAGTAAGGATGGCATCAACTGGGACATCAATCACGAACCAATCGTGTTCGAGGCAGGCAATACCCAGATGATAGAATCGGAGTATAAGTACGACCCGCGCGTAACTTGGATCGACGACCGCTACTGGATTACATGGTGCAATGGCTATCATGGTCCCACTATCGGCATCGCTTACACCTTCGACTTCAAACGCTTTTACCAATGCGAAAACGCTTTCTTGCCCTTCAACCGCAATGGCGTGCTCTTCCCACAGAAGATAAACGGCAAGTTCGCCATGCTTTCGCGCCCCAGCGACAACGGGCATACGCCTTTCGGCGACATATATCTAAGCTATAGCCCCGATATGAAATACTGGGGTGAACATCGCTGTGTGATGAAGGTAACGCCTTTCCCCGAGAGCGCATGGCAATGCACAAAGATTGGTGCAGGCTCTGTTCCGTTCCTTACTGATGAGGGTTGGCTGATGTTCTACCACGGCGTTATCACCACATGCAACGGTTTCCGTTACTCGATGGGCGCTGTATTACTCGATAAAGATAATCCCGAACGTGTGCTTTATCGCACTCGTCCTTATCTGCTTGCGCCTGCTGCTCCCTACGAATTGCAAGGCGATGTGCCAAACGTTGTGTTCCCCTGCGCTGCACTTAGCGACGGCGAACGCGTGGCTGTGTACTACGGAGCCGCTGATACCGTGGTGGGAATGGCCTTTGGGTACGTAAAAGAGATTATCGAATTTGTGAAGAATAACTCGATTGTGTAAGGAGTAAAGGAGTAAGTAGCAAAGTAGTAAGGAGTTGTTTTTGAGGAGTTATGGAGTTAAGGAGTTAAGCCGTATGCGTTGTTGCAGAGGGGCGAACTTTCTCATTAACTCACTAACTCATCAGCTTATAAACTTATAAACTGAGAAACTTATCAACTCATAAACTCAATAAGTCACCACCTCATCAACTTATAAACTCATCACCTCACCACCTCATCAACTTTTAAACTCAATAACTCACCAACTCAATAACTCATAAACTAAAATAGAAATGAAACGTCTTCTATTAGCCGCAGCATTAGGTTTCTCGATGCTAAGCGCCCATGCAGCCGACGCCAACTACAATGTTGTGCCGTTGCCAAAGAGCGTTGTGATGGCCAAAGGCAAGCCCTTTAACCTCACAAGTGCAACAACCATTGTGTACGAAGGTACTAATCCCGAGATGAAACGCAACGCGCGGTTCCTCTCCGAGTACATCCAGCAAGTTTCGGGCATACGTACCAGCTTGCTAGACAAGCGCGATAAGAACGCTGCTGCCATCGTTCTAACCATCGATCCCAAGGTAACAGGTGCCGAAGCCTATCGCCTTACTGTCAACAACAAGCAGGTAACAATCGCCGCAAGCACGCCGGCGGGCGTGTTCTATGGCATTCAGACACTGCGTAAGGCGTTGCCCGTGCAAACCAATGGGGCCGACGTAACCCTGCCTGCCGTGACTGTTGCCGACGAACCACGCTTTGGTTATCGTGGTATGATGCTCGATTGCGCACGCCATTTCTTCCCCCTAAGCTTTGTTAAGAAGTTTATCGACATCTTGGCTTTGCACAACATGAACGTATTTCACTGGCACCTAACCGAAGACCAAGGCTGGCGTTTGGAGATAAAGAGCCATCCCGAGCTCACAGCTAAGTCGTCGATGCGTTCGGGAACGGTTATCGGTCACAACGCAATGGTAGACGATAGCATCCCTCACGGCGGTTTCTACACGCAACAAGAGGCGCGCGAGATAGTGGAATATGCACGCCAACGCCACATCACCGTTATCCCCGAGATAGACATGCCGGGTCACATGTTGGCCGCATTGGCTGCTTATCCCGAACTGGGATGTTCGGGCGGACCCTACGAAGTGGGGCATCGCTGGGGCGTATATAAAGATGTGTTGTGCCTTGGAAAGGAGAGCACGTACAAGTTTGTGCAAGATGTAGTGGACGAAGTGGTGGACATCTTCCCCGCAAAATACTTCCATATCGGTGGCGACGAATCGCCAACCATCATGTGGGAGAAGTGCCCTAAGTGCCTACAAAAGGCGAAAGAAGAGAACACCGACATCAAACAACTTCAACAGTACTTCACCAATAGGATTGAAAAGTACCTTAACAGCAAGGGAAAGAGCATCATCGGATGGGACGAAATCCTTGAAGGAAAAATCAACCAAAGCGCCACCATCATGGCTTGGCGCGGCGAAAAGAACGGGTTTGATGGTGCCATAAAGGGTCACGACGTAGTGATGACGCCCAGCTCGCACGTTTATTTCGACCATTATCAGGCCAAAGAAACCAAGCACGAGCCTGATGCCATCGGCGGTTTCTCGCCTGTTGAGAAGGGTTTTTCTTTCGAACCCAAACCCCCAAACCCTCCCCCC
>CAUPVH010000081.1:0-6669 GCA_963514635.1 uncultured Prevotella sp.
AGTCGGGGCTTTGTGCAAAAAAAGAGAGAGTGTGCCTATTTTGACACACCCTCTTAAATTGCGTTCGAAGGCCGTTGGTAAGGCCTTAATCTGTCATCACGGGGCCACCTTTGGCAAGGTGATGGGGAACAGCGGGCTGTCTACATGCTCCTTATAAACGATGTCTACCAGCTTTTTCACCACATCGGGATGTTGGGCAGCAACGTCATTGTCCTCGTGTAAGTCGGTTGCGAGGTTGTAAAGGTGTGGCGTGCCCTTAATAACAATGAGTTTCAAATCGTCCATCCGCACGGCAATCTGATTTGTTTCGGCAAACTCCCAATAAAGATGGGGGTGGCGTTGCTGTGCCTTATCGTTGCCCAAGAGCGTGGGAGCGATGGAGAGACCATCGAAAAAGTCGGTGGTTAGGCGCTTGTTTCGATAGCGTTGCACATAGTTCTTTACGCCTGCCAGTTCGCAGAAAGTGGGCATAAGGTCGTAGAAGGCGAAGGGCAAGTCGCTCACTTTGCCAGCCTCGACACGGCCTTTCCAGCGCGCAATGAAAGGAATTCTGATGCCCCCTTCGTAACACTGACGCTTAATGCCGCGCAACTTTCCGTCGCGATTGAAGAACGAAGGGTCGGCACCGCCTTCCTCGTGCGGTCCGTTGTCGCTCGTAAAAATCACAAGCGTATTGTCGTCTAGCCCCTTTTGCTTTAACACCTTCAAGATCTCACCAACATACAAGTCGAGCCTTGTTATCATGGCAGCAAACTGTGCATGGGTGTGTTCTACGGCGTTGTATCGCGATGCCTCTTGCCCACCCCACGTCTTGTCTACAAAGAACTTCTTTTTATAGAAAGCCACAAGCGAGTCGTTGGGTTGTGCCAACTCGGCATGAGGGAGGGTGTAGGTGAACACGCCAAAGAAGGGTTTCTCGGTCGTTTGCGTTTCGAGCCACTGCAAAGCACGACGGTGAATGAGGTCGGCCGAGTATGCCGTTCGCTTAAAATAGTTGTCGCCAAACATCGGATGCGCGATGTTGTCGTCTAAAACCACGCGCTGCACGCCCTTATCTCCTCGCGACCTGCTGTACGAATTGAGGAAATTGGGGTAGTAGAGGTGGGCTTGGAACTGGCAGATATAACCAAAGAACTCGTCAACACCACGCTTGTCGGGCGTTGATGCCGACCCCTCGTAGCCGCCCGCCCACTTGCCAAACATGCCCGTTTGGTAGCCGTTGGCCTTCATAATCTCAGGAATGATTACGTGATTGGCATCGTAGGGATGTTGCCCCACGATGCTGAAATCTCGGTTTTGGCCGTAAAACACGGGCTTGCTATCGCCCCAATACTCCTTGTTTCCACGCACTTCGGTGTGGCCCGAGTGCTGTCCCGTCATGAAACATGCCCTCGACGGCGCGCTAACGGGTGCCCCCGCATAGGCTTGCGTAAAGCGCATGCCCTCTGCGGCCATGCGGTCGATGTTGGGCGTTAGGATGTGCTGCTGGCCATAACAGCCCAAATCGCCGTACCCCATATCATCGCACATGATGTAAATGATGTTGGGTTTGGTGTTTTTTGCGGCCAAAGCAGGGGTTAGGGCCAACCATGCAGCCTGCGAAAGCAGGATAGATGATGTTGTTTTCATCGTTTTTAATTGCCTAATCCAAATAGTTTATTGTAACCAGGGTTTTGTGTTAGCTGCTTATTCAGCACGATTTGGACTGGTGGGAACCATGCTTAAAACATTCACAGCTAAAACCACAGACGAGCCTTTCTTCTGCAACCGAAAGACTGAATGATGCAAAAAGAGAGCTACACAAGAACAGAAGAAACGCCCAGGCACCACACATGGTGATGTCTGGGCAAAAAGAAGGGAAGCGATATAAACCCCGTTTGCAGGGCAGATACCCGCTACTTGGCGTAACCGGGGTTCTGTTCTAGCTTGGGATTGTCGGAGATATTAGTCTGCGGAATGGGCAAATACCTGTTGTAGGGGTGGAAAGTACGTTCCTCCACCACACTGGTTCCGCTTACAATGGCGCGTCTGGTGGGGTCAACAATAGTCGTATCCACGGTTCCCGTTATACGTGTCAGTGTTCCGTTCAGCACCGTCTCGGCCACCATCTTGCCACTGGGAGTGGTCCAACGCAAGATGTCTGCACGGCGAAGTCCCTCACCGGCGAACTCCGAACCGCGTTCACGGCGGATTAACTCGCGCAGTTTCTCCTTGCTGTTGTACTTAGCTTGGTCCACATCGGGCATCCCCACACGCTTACGCACCATGTTGATCTTGGAATAAACATCTGCCGAGGGGCCATTCAGTTCGTTTTCGGCCTCAGCCCACGTCAATAGCACATCCGCATAGCGGAATACTATGGGGCAACACTCGGTATCCCAAACATCCGCATACTGACTCATCGGGTCCAGATACTTTCGCCACGTGAGCGCAGTTTTAGAAGAGTTGGCAGCATTCGAAGGATAGTTGGGGTTCTTACCGCCATCCCAATCCTCGTCCAGTGTGTTGTACACCTTCTTGTTCCACTTGACACCAGGGAAGATTATCGTCATGGCCATACGCGGGTCGCGTGCATGGAAAGGATGCGTTGCATCATATCCCGAACCCGCTTCATCAATGGCCATACCGTTGTTCATTTCGTAGTTGTCTACACATTTCTGCGTAGGAACAACCGACGACCATCCCCCATCGCCATTGTTATACAACTGCCCAATGGTCCTTAATGGGTACGTACCCGTTTTATGTTGCACGGCGAGGATAATCTCTTTCGAGTCTCTCCCATCCAATTTAAAGAGGTTGGTATAGTCTTTGTCGAGCTCATACTGGCCCAAGTCGATGATGGCCTGTGCTGCATCCTTCGCCTTCTGATAGTCGGCCCAATACAGAGCAGCGCGCATCTTCATGGCCAATGCTGCTCCCTTTGCAATATATCCACGCGCTGCGGGCTTGTCGCTAATATCGGCAATGGCCTCCTCCAAGTCTTTAAACACGAGGTCTTTCACTTCCTGTTCGGTATTGCGTGGAACCTGCGCCTCCTTTGCGCTGGTAAAGGGCCTAACGATAGGTACGCCCCCATAAAGGAAACCCATACGGAAGTAATTGTAAGCACGAATGGCCTTCACCTGCGCCACAAGGTTCTTTTTAACGGCCTCGCTGCTAAATGCACACTTATCTACATTTTCGAGAAAGGTGTTGCATCGGCCAATAATGGTGTAGTCGTAGAACGACCACCCCGGAGAAGACGGCGACACCGAACCGTTACCGATGTTGGTAAAGCCTTCCCAAGGGAAGTTGTTGTAGCCGAAATCGGAGCCAGCATCCCAATATAGTAAGGCGGCACCTCCTTCCCAACCATCGTAGCAGCCAACGAGAAACTTCTCTGCATCGCCACTTGTCTTCCATGCTGTAGGTGGCGACATGGCGTCTTTCGGTATTGTGTTGAGGAAATCATCGCAAGACGACAGTGCCAACGCTGCCGCACCTGCCAATATGTATGTTCTTATTGTTTTCATAATGTAGTGGGCTTTTGCTGTTTAGAATGTGATGTTGATACCTATGGCGTGAGAACGCAACAAGGGATAAGACGAACCGCGCTCACTGGTTATCTCGGGGTCGATGTTGAACGGCAGGCTGTGGAATGTTAACAGATTCTCGCCTGTATAGTAAATGCGCACCCGCTCAACACCAATGGCTTTGAGCACGTTCTCTGGAAGAGAGTAGCCCAGCTGCAAAGTTTTCAGGCGCAGGTAAGCGGTGTTCCACAACCAGAAGGTAGACATGGCACGGGTCATGTCGCTCGGACTGTTGCCCGTCTCGAACACGCGGGGCATTTTTGCATTGTGATTGCTCTCCGTCCACGAATCTTTCCACATGGTTGATGGGTGACCAGAGTCGCCAGAGAACTCGCCCAGCACCTCACGATTGAAGATATGCGACACGCTGCCAACGCCTTGCCACGTCATCGACAGGTCGAATCCCTTCCATGTAGCACCGAGATTGATGTTGTAAGTGATGGCTGGGACGTCTGTATGCTTAGTATAGATGCGGTCCTTCGAGTCTAGCTTGCCGTCGCCATTGGTGTCTTCGTAGATAATGTCGCCGGCCATGAACTTTCTTCCAAACGGATTGCCGTATTTTGCCGTAAAGGCATCGGCCTCTTCCTGCGAATTGAAGAACTTGCCCGTTGCCTTATACATGTAATAGCTGTTGTATTGCTGGCCCAGGGCTGTTCGGCGGTCTCCCTTTTCAATATATTCTGTTCCTTCTCCCAAGTTCAATATTTTGTTCTTGTTGTAGGCGAAGTTGGCTCCGGCATTGATTGCCCAGTCTTTGTTCAGCTGTTTGGCATAGGTCAGCGAAATTTCTACACCCTCATTGCGCAACGCGCCGATGTTGTCCTTATATTTTCCGAGTGCAAACTCTGCCGGAGCAGACACATCCATGATGATATCCGTTGTTTTTCGGTTGTAGTAGTCTATCGAACCCGTCAAACCGCCGAAGAGCGTGAAGTCGATACCAACGCCCCATGTGGTTGAACGCTCCCACGAGATGGTTGATAGGTGGTAGTCTCCCTGGTAATAGCCCTGCATGAGCTGTCCGCCGAATGGATAACTGCCATCAAGCTTATAGGTGTTCATCCAGGGATAGTAATCTGATGTGCCATCTTGTTTGCCAGATAAAGCATCTTGGTTGCCTAGTTGTCCCCACGAGGCGCGCAATTTCAGGTCGTCTAGCCACGATCTCGAACGTTCCATGAACGGTTCTTCGGAGATACGCCACGCAGCAGAGAAAGATGGGAAGAATCCCCAGCGATGTTTCTTGGCAAAGCGCGAGGAAGCGTCTGAACGGAAGTTGGCCTCAAAAAGGTAACGCCCTGCATAGTCGTAGTTCAAACGGCCGAAACAAGACACCATTGCCAGCTCGCGTGTGAATCCCGAATTCTTTTGTGTCGAGGCATCACCAGCATCCATGTCGGTAAGGTCGTTGTTGGGGAAGTTCTTACGATACATCCAGTCGGACAAGTACTTGTAACGCTCGGTGTGCCATCCAAGCATAGCCTTGAAATTGTGTTTGGCAACCGACTTGTCGTAGTTCAAAAAGGCGTCGAATGTGGTTCGGTGCCAATCGTAATGGCCTATTTCCAACTTGTTGGGGTCGGTAGCCTTGTTGGCGTTGTACTGGATAAACTTCTGGAAGTAAGAGTAACGCCGCGAAGCATCGACGTATGCCCCTTGAAGCGTTAGCTTTAAGTCTTTAAACACCTGATAGTCTATGCCAATCATGCCCGTAAAGTTGCGGTTGTTGCGGTTTACGGTCATGCCCGACTCGAGCCAAGCCATCGGGTTGCCGTCTGAAACGGTGCCATAGCTGCCGTCTTCTTTCTTATAAGCTATCCACGGCGCAATGATGTTCAGCTGGCGGATAATCTGGTCGCTGCTGCCACCTGCGTATGCACTGCTGGCATCGCGGTAGTTGTTTTGGATATAAGCCAAGTTAAGATGTGCCGTAATGCGTTTAGACAACACCATGTCGAGGTTTGCCCTAGCATTAAATTGCTCGCGCCCGGCATTGGGCAGAATGCTGCTCTGCTTGAGGTAACCCGCAGAAGCCAAATACTTCATAAACTCGTTACCGCCCGTCACATTCACGTTGTGGCGGTTTTGCCAAGCCGTCTTAAATGCCAGCTTATACCAGTCGGTATTGGGGTAGTTGTATGGGTCTGAGCCGTCGCGGAACTTCTGAATGGCCTCTTCGGAGAAACGCGGAGCTTTGCCGCTGCGCTCCAAAGCCTTGTTGTAATAGTAAGCGGCATCGGCAGAGTTCATCCGTTCCATCAGGGCCGTGGCGTTCTGTATGCCAAAAAAGCCCGAATAGTTCACCTTCGGCGCACCGTTCTGCCCGCGTTTTGTGGTTACCAATATTACGCCGTTAGAAGCTTTCGACCCATAGATGGCTGCCGAGGAGGCATCTTTCAGCACAGAGATGCTTGCGATGTCCTGTGGGTCCAGCGAGTTCAGCGTTCCTGCCTCCACCCCATCGATAAGGATGTAAGGCGAAGCAGAGTTGAGCGTGCCAACACCACGCACCAGTATCAAACCGCCATCAAGCCCCGGCGCACCGCTTGCCCCAGTCACCGTGATGCCTGGAAGTAGCCCCTGCAAACCCGAAGAAACGTTCGCTATGGGTCGGTTTCCAAGCGTCTTCCCATCGAGTTGGGCAACAGAACCAGAGAGGTTTGCCTTTTTCTGTGTGCCATAGCCCACCACAACAATCTCGTTGAGGGCACGACTGTCGTCGCTCAACGTTACGTCGTAGCTGCTTACTCCGTTTTTCACCACCACTGTTTTCGTGGCAAAGCCAACATAACTAATCTGCAACTCCGTGCCCGGAGCCACCGAAACAGAGAAACTACCATCAGCACCCGTCACGGCCAAGGCTGCTCCGTCGGCCTGTACTGAGGCTCCGATGATGGGGTCGCCATTGGCATCTGTCACCACGCCAGTGATACGTTGTTGTTTTTGTTGTTGAATACTTGCAAACGTATTCGCATCAGCCTTTGCCGAAACCGATGGTGAGGCAAAGGTCATTAACCCGAGAACTAAAGAAAATGCCACGCTGCCCGCAACAAAAGGCGGGTGCTTTTTGCGCATCTGTTCTTCTTCCATAAAA
>CAUPVH010000082.1:0-6602 GCA_963514635.1 uncultured Prevotella sp.
CAGTTGCCTGCGCTGCGGCAGTGTCTTGGTTGTTACAGTTTTGTTTTTTGCAATTACACGAGGCAAAGGTAAAGGCTATCGCCAATGCCAATGCGGGGAGGATTGTTTTCTTCATATAGTTGTTTTGTTTTTAAAAAGCTTGTGCGCATTTGCCGTAATGTCTCAGACACTAAGTCCAATGCAGGGTAAAGGCGCACAATACAATGTTTGTTCGTTGTTGGCTGCAAGTCAGCTTGGGGCTTTCAATGAGCCAACAGGCAAGTTTTCTTTGCTGGCGTTACTTCACACTTTCGGTTTTCACGCTCTCAATGTTACCCGTTACAGGACTAAACACAATCTGCGTAAGTTGTTTTTTACCGAAAAGTTCGCCGCTAAGCGGTTCGGTTTTGCCAAACTGTGCCATGTAAAGTTCGATAACGGCACGCATGTTTTTCTCTTGTGCCACAGAGATTTTCACCTTACCGGGCAGGTTTACATACACGCCTGCATTGTCTTTCACCTTTCCGCGGTCGATAGACGCCTGCATAGCAGGTATCGAGTGCAGGTCTTCTACGCTGATATAATAAGGCATTCCGCCCAAGTCGTCCTTGTCGGCCATGCCATAATGACGTGAAAAGCGGAACAGGATTTCGCGTTCTACGGGTTTCGTAGGCACAAAGTTGATGATGGTTTCGGTAGTGTCTTTTACCGTTGTGCCAGCGAACACCTGCATCAGGGCGCGCTCCTGCTGGTCTAGGTTGTTAAGCATCAGCCGCAATTGTTCGCCATCTTTGGGCATGGCGTCTGCTTGTCCGCGCGAAAGTTGATTTCGGCTGTCGCGAATGTCGTATATCTCCTTGGCAATTAGCTCAGCCATCTTAGCCGACGAGCCAGCCGAAAGGATGTCTTGGTTCATGAAATCCTTGGGGTTGAGCGGCCGTTTAGCCCGTGCAGGCACAAAGTTTTTGTGCTGCTTAGGTGCAGGCGGCGTGGCGTTGATGGCCAGCAGCACGCCATTATCGGCCAACCTAACGTCGCTAATGCTATGCTTTTTGTCCATAGCCGCCACGTAATGCTTAGTAGAATCGGGCGTGCCAAAGTCGGTAATGTTGATGCCTACCACGCGATACTCTGTGGATTTCTCCATAGACGTGTTGAAAAGTTTCATGTACTTTTCGCCATACATGGCCAGTTCGCCTGGCGTATAGGTGGTTTTCTCCACCATAACCGCGAGCCTAATCCCCGTTTTGGGCAAGAAATAAGGGATGCCCTCTGCTTGTGAATTGCCTTGTGCAAAGCCAGGAAGGGCGGCAAATGCCAAGGCTGCAATGGTAACGAATAGCTGTTTCATATCTATTGTTTATTTTATTATATAATAATAATAAAGCCTCACCACCACCCCCTCTCCAAAGGGCAAGTGGAACGAGATGCTTTATTTGTGGTATCGTAGTTGACTGTTGACACGTTTATCTGTTTATAAAGGAGGTCTGTCTGCCCCTTAGGTTGCTGTTTTTTTTCCCCTTTCCATACCCATGAACTTACTACTAAATACGTTATATGTTCACAAGCATTTGGCTTTATTTCCTTAACTCTTTCTACTTCTTTACTATTTTCTAACTTACAGTTTACTATTTGCAACTTACTAACTAGCCCAACAACTCGAACGCTTGGGGCAGGTAACTCACGATGTCTCCTGCCATCAGACTTTCTTTTCCCAGTTGTTTTGCTGCCAAGTCGCCAGCCAATCCGTGCAGGTACATACCCACGATGCAAGCATCTTCGCGGTTGTACCCCCGCGCCAACAGCCCTGTTATGATGCCCGTTAGCACGTCGCCACTGCCGGCTGTGGCCATTCCGGCGTTGCCTGTGGGGTTGAAATACACCTTTCCAGAAGGCAAACACAGTGCCGAGAAATGTCCTTTAAGCAAGATGTAGGCTTGCAAATGCTGTGCCAAGTCAAGTGCTTTCGACAGTCGGTCGTAGTCGCCTTCGCTCCCTCCGTTGCCCAATCTGTCGAACTCGCCAACATGTGGCGTTAGTATTAAGTTCTGTGGCAGTTGCTGCATCCACGCCTTATGCGAGGCCAAGATGTTCAATGCGTCGGCATCTATCACCATCGGGCATTGTGTTCGGCGTATTTGCGAGATAAGGGCGATGGCCGTATCTTCGTGTTGTCCCAGTCCTGGCCCCATTCCCACGGCATCATAATGCTCGGTGTCGAGGGGTTCGGTGAAGAAATAGTCTTCTTTACCAGTACTTAAAATGGCCTCGGGCAGAGATATTTGCATCACGTCGTAGTTGCGCCGGGGGGTGCAAACGGTTAGCTTTCCTACGCCAGCGCGCATACAAGCACGCCCAGCCAGCACCGCCGCGCCTGCCATGCCATAGCTCCCAGCCACGATAAGCGCATGCCCCATCAGCCTCTTGCTAACAAAGTCGCCGCGTTTAAGCATTCGGCTGCGCACGTCGGCCTCTTCCAACACTTGGTATTTTGTGTCTGTTTGTGCGATGAACTCGGGGTTAAGCCTAATGTCCAGCACGCGCAAACGACCCAGAAACTGCTGGTTGTCTTCAAAAAACATGGCCATCTTTTTCTGTTGTAGCGTCAATGTAAGGTCTGCCCTCACGATATGCGCCTTCACGTTATGCGTATTATCCTCGGTCATCAGACCCGAAGGCAGGTCGATACTCACCACCTTTGCAGGCGATTGGTTGATGTATTTCACCAAAGAGGCGAACCCACCGGCAAGCGTTTTGTTCAGTCCTGCACCGAAAAGTCCGTCTATCACCACCGTTTCGGCCGTCAGTTCAGGCGGGTCGAAGTCCACTACAACCTCCGTAAAGGCCTTGATGCGTTTGCATTCCATAGCCTTTTGCTTGTTTGTGGCACAGTCGTCAGACAGTTTACCGCTGACATTGAAGAGAAACACCGTCACCTTGTAGCCAGCCTCAGCCATCAACCGAGCCACAGCCAAAGCGTCACCACCGTTGTTTCCTGGGCCTGCGAATACCACGAACGGCGTTCTGTTGTCCCATTCTTCTCGCAAGACGCGCACAATGGCCTTGGCCGCACGTTCCATCAGGTCGATGCTTGCCACGGGCTCGTTTTCAATCGTAAACTTGTCTAGCTCCTTAATCTGAGTGCCGGTGAATATCTTCATAATGTGCAAAAATACAAATTAAATTACTTTTGACTAGCAAAAGCACCGAACATTTACATATTATTATGTTCTTTATGCCGAAATGCTAACAAAATGTACTGCAAAATATGCTTTTTGGCAGGTACGAGGAGAGGGGCTTTAATCCCAATCGAACATTTGAAAAACGACCTTAAACATTTTTCTGACGAACGTGTTTGGTTAAGGATGTTATTAACGTTTCACAAAACTTACATCATCCAACACGCCATTCTAGCAAAACATAAGGGCTGTTTGCAGGTAATTCGTAGTAGTTTGCGGCCCTAGCCGAACTTTTAGTTATCCAGGGTTTTCTAGGGATTCTAGGTTTTCTAGCGACTCTAGCCTTTTATTCTGCTAGCCCCAACACCCCACCCGTTCATCAAAAGGCGTTAGCCATTTTTTCACCCTTTCACCCTTTCACCCTTTCACCTTTCCACCTTTCCTTCTTTCCACCCTTTCACCCTTTCACCCTTTCACCCTTTCACCTTCATAGTTATCGTCAGCCCCATAAAAACCTAAATAACGTTAGTTAAGTCCCCGTGTTCCACTTTTTTTTCGTATTTTTGCAGCTTAATAGCAAAAAGATTATATGGCTCGAATTAAATTGATAGATAAGGTTTTCGAGACCTCCATCACGGAAACCCAAATACAAGAACACGTTAAAGCCGTTGCAGACAGGATAAACAAAGACATGGCCGACAAGAACCCGCTGCTTTTGGCCGTACTAAATGGCTCGTTTATGTTTGCCGCCGACCTCATGCGCATGCTCACCATACCCTGCGAAATATCCTTCGTTAAGCTGGCATCCTACCAAGGCACTACATCAACGGGAAAAATTAAAGAAGTGATTGGCATCAACGAAGACCTTGCCGGACGAACGGTTATCATCGTTGAAGACATCGTTGAGTCGGGATTGACCATTAAACGCATGATTGAATCGCTGGGAACGCGCTCGCCCAAGTCGATACATATCTGCACATTGCTGATTAAACCCGACCGACTTACGGTTCCACTCGATGTGGAATATGCCGCCTTCGAAATACCAAACGACTTTATCGTGGGCTATGGCTTGGACTATAACCAGCAAGGGCGCAACCTAAGAGACATTTATACCGTGGTGGAAGAGTAAGGACTCAACGCTTTTTCACATGCAATGGTAAAAAACCACATAATAATTTTTTCACAATAAACACAACGAAATGAAGAATATCGTTATCTTCGGTGCACCCGGTTCGGGCAAAGGCACACAAAGCGACAAGATGATCGCAAAGTATGGTTTAGAACATATCGCAACGGGCGACGTTCTGCGAAACAAGAAAAAGAACTGCACGCCCTTGGGCAAAACGGCCAAGGAATATATCGACAACGGGCAACTGATACCCGACGAACTGATGATTGACATCCTGGCCAACGTGTACGACAGCTTTGGAAAAGAGCATAAAGGCGTTATCTTCGACGGTTTTCCACGTACCATTGCCCAAGCCGAGGCACTTAAAAAGATGCTCGACAAACGCGGGCACAAGGTGGCTGCCATGATTGAACTAGACGTTCCCGAAGACGAACTGATGAAACGACTGGTGCTGCGCGGACAACAAAGCGGGCGCACAGACGACAACGAAGAAACAATTAAAAAACGACTGGGCGTGTATCACAACCAAACGGCACCGCTCATCGAATGGTATAAAACAGAAAACATCCACAACCACATCGACGGATTGGGCGAACTGGAACGCATCTTTGCCGACGTGTGTGCTGTGATTGACAACATCTAAACTGCTCATGCCCGAATCAAACTTCGTAGACTACGTAAAGATTTACTGCCGCTCTGGTAAGGGCGGAAGGGGTTCCATGCACCTCCGACACGTGAAATACAACCCTAACGGCGGTCCCGATGGGGGCGACGGTGGGCGCGGCGGCAACATCTACCTGCGCGGAAACCACAATTATTGGACGCTGTTGCACCTTAAATTCCAACGACACGTGTTCGCCGAGCATGGCGGAAACGGCGGAAGAGACAAATGTCACGGCACAGACGGCAAGGACGTTTATATTGACGTGCCTTGCGGAACGGTGGTGTACAACGCCGAAACAGGCAAGTATGTCTGCGATGTAATGCACGACGGGCAGGTGGTGATGCTGCTAAAAGGTGGCCGAGGCGGACTGGGTAACTTCCAATTCCGCACCGCCACCAACCAAACGCCACGCTATGCACAGCCTGGCGAGCCTATGGAGGAGATGACCATCATACTGGAATTGAAACTTTTGGCCGACGTAGGACTGGTGGGTTTCCCCAATGCAGGCAAGTCAACGCTGCTCTCGTCGCTCTCTTCGGCACGTCCTAAGATTGCCAACTACCCCTTCACCACCCTCGAACCATCGCTCGGCATCGTGGCCTATCACGACCACAAATCGTTTGTGATGGCCGACATCCCCGGCATCATCGAGGGAGCAAGCGAAGGAAAAGGCTTGGGGCTGCGCTTTCTTCGGCACATCGAGCGCAACTCGCTTTTGCTCTTCATGGTGCCTGGCGATACCGACGACATAAAGAAAGAGTACGAGGTGCTGCTCAACGAGCTAAACAACTTCAACCCCGAACTGAACGACAAGCATCGCGTATTGGCCATAACCAAGTGCGACTTGCTGGACGACGAACTGATTGAGATGTTGCGCGAAACGTTGCCCACCGACCTACCCGTGGTGTTTATCTCGGCTGTTACGGGGCAAGGACTGCCTGAACTAAAAGACATACTTTGGCGCGAACTGAACAGCGAGAGCAATAAACTGCAAAGCATCATGGCCGAAGACACCCTCGTTCACCGCGACAAAGACATCAGAATATTTGCACAAGAACTGGCCGACGAGGGCGAAGATATCGACGTGGAGTACATCGACGCCGACATCGAAGACCTTGACGACTTTGAATATGAAGACGAAGATGAACCCTAAATTGCTGGAATACGCGCTTGGCGACGGCATTCACGCTTTCAGTACCATGCGTACCGATGGCGCAAGCCAAGGTGCTTACGCCCAATTTAACATCAATCCCTATTGTGGCGATGCCCCCGAACACGTGGCGCAAAACCTCCATAGCCTGTGCCGCGTGCTGGGCATCGCCCCTTCTAACCTCGTTATGCCCCACCAAACCCACGAAACAACCGTGCGACAGGTGGGCAGCGAGCTGCTTTCGATGCCGCAGAACGTGCGCCAAATGGTTCTGGAAGGCGTTGACGCACTCATTACCAACGTGCCTGGCGTTTGTATTGGCGTGTCTACGGCCGACTGCATCCCCATCCTTCTCTACGATGCCGAACATCGAGCCACGGCCGCCATACATGCAGGGTGGCGCGGAACGGTGAAACGCATCGCACAAAACGCCATCATCCAAATGCGCGCAGCTTTCGACACCAACCCGCAAAGCTTACGCGCTGTTATTGCCCCAGGCAT
>CAUPVH010000083.1:0-6580 GCA_963514635.1 uncultured Prevotella sp.
GGGCGAACGCGCAGAATAAAAAGGTGAAGAAAGCCCAAACGCATAAGGACACCACCACAGACGATAAGGTTTACGATGTGTGTGAGCAGATGCCTATCTACGAAGGCGGTGATGCTGCACTGTTGAAATACCTTACGGATAGTGTGAAGTACCCCGAATTGGCTAAGAAACATGGGGTGCAAGGGCGCGTTGTAATAGGCTTTATTGTTGAGAAAGACGGCTCTCTCACTAACGTTAAGGTGTTACGGGCGGTTGATAGAGCCCTTGATGCCGAGGCTTTAAGAGTGGTTAAGGGCATGCCCAAATGGATTCCCGGTAGGCAAAATGAGCAACGTGTGCGCGTGAAATATAACGTACCTGTATCTTTTAGGCTGGAACCAATGGAGTGAATGACTGGTGGCTTAACGAAATGATGTGCTAATTGGGCGTTGATTACAGGTTGAGAGTCGGCAGGTGGGTAATAGAACGACCGAAAACTGATGGCTAAATCTGTCTGTTTGTCAACCCGCCCACTTGCTAACTTGCCTATTTTATACTTGCTTATCAGCAAAAAAATAATATCTTTGCAAAGTGATAGCAATGCAAGACAGCTGTAACGTATAACCATTAAAATAATCATGAGTATGAATAACAAACAAACCCCTAATCTGTTTGCAGGCTTTAAGTGTCTGCTTTTTGCGATGTTGACCATCACTTTGGCTGTTCTTTTCGTTCCTGCTAGGGCGAACGCGCAGGATAAGAAGGAGAAGGGGAAGACCACGCAAACGCATAAGGACACCACCACAGACGATAAGGTTTACGAGGTGTGTGAGCAGATGCCCACCTACAAAGGAGGGGAAGAGGCAATGATGAGATTCCTTTCGGAGGTAACAAGGTATCCACAACGGGCCCAAGAGTTCGGCATACAAGGCTGTGTTGTGGTTGGCTTTATCGTTGAGAAAGACGGGTCGCTAAGCGACTTTAAGTTCATACAGCGGGTAGACCCTGAACTGGATGACGAGGCTTTAAAGACTGTAAAGGCTATGCCTAAGTGGAATCCAGGGAAACACAACGGTAATAATGTACGTGTGCGGCATAGTGTACCCGTTAGTTTTAAGCTTATATAAATGAGGTGTGAACCAGCTGTTGACTTCTAAACCAACCAACTTCCATCGCTTATTGTGCAACAAACCGTCTTTACATGTTAGTCAAATTCAATGCTAGATAATCTCAATACACAACCATTTAAACGTATGATGATGAAGAACAAGCAAGCCTCCAAGCGGATAATAGGCTTTAATTGTTGGCTTTTTGCTGTATTGGCCTTTGCGGCTATTGCCTTTGTACCTGCAAGGGCGAACGCGCAAAGAAAAGTGCGAAATAAGTACGAACGCCCCAAACGGATGAAAGTAGACAATAAGGTTTACAATGTTTGCGAGTTGATGCCATGCTTTAAAGGAGGCGACGCAGCACTGCTACAATACCTTTGTAAGACGGCCAGATACCCCCAATCGGCACAGAAAGCCAAGAAGGAAGGGTGCGTAATAGTGAGTTTCATTGTAGAGAAAGACGGTTCGCTGTCTGACTTTAAGGTTGAACGGGCGGTGGATGCAGCCCTTGATGCCGAGGCTTTGCGTGTAATGAAGGCCATGCCCAACTGGTTGCCAGGCCAGCAAGACGGCAGATTTGTACGCGTGAGGTATAATGTACCAATGAAATTTAAGCTGAACTAAAAAACAGATATGGGCAGTAACGCTGTTGCCTGTGGACGAATTGGCGAGTTAACAGGTGGGCGAAGGAATGAGTTGACCAGTTTGTAAGCCTGCAAATGGCTCTGCTTATAGCTTGTAGCCAACTCGTTTACTTGCTCGCTTATACCCTTAATTCCCCGAAAACAAGTCCTAAACATCACACGAAGTGCCCACTCACAACTTCGCCTTAAACTCGTCGAACACCTCTTTGTAGCCATTAAACACGTTAATGTCTACCTCGCCTTGTATGCCTTGCACCCGTCCGTCGGGACAAAGTTGCCAATACACCAAGTGCACGTCGGGTTTGTATTCGCCATAACGCGCAATCCAAATGTCGTAGTCGCGCTTGATGTCGGGAGCCAGTGGCAAGTAGCGATTAACAAACTGCTGACTGATATACAGAATAGGACGCTTGCCCGTTCGTTGCTCCACAATAGTGAGCCAAGTGCGAACAGCCTTGAAAAGAACCTCCGCTCCGCCCATCTTGGCAATCTGCTGCGGACTGGGTTCCACATCGAGAACAGGTGGGAAATCGCCTTTCGATATGTGCGAATGGCGCAAGAAATGGGCCGCTTGTGCTTCGGCAGGCGAGTAAATGGAGAAGAAATGATAAGTGCCAACGCTGAAACCGTGGGCGCGAGCTTGCTTATAGTCGGCCTTGTAAAAGGGATTGAGCAGCGACTTGCCCTCGGTGCTCTTGATGTAGATAAAGGATATGGGGTAGTTTACTTGTCCATGGATGGCCTTTCGGCTAGCCGTGCCCAGATGGGTGATGCGCAGTTGGTTCCATTTGATGGGATGTACGCGCTTGTTGATAACGTGTTGGTACTTTGAAATGTCGATGCCATAGATGCGTTCGGTGGTATAAGTAAGGCGTTCGCCCAGGTATTGGCCTGCTTTCCATTCGCCCACCTTCACCTTGGGCAGTGCTGTAAGGGCAAATCCCTTACCCGTTTGGGCATCGTTTTCCCAATGTCCCTCGTAGTGACTGCCGTCTTTGCCCGTGTATTCGCCGTGTCCGCTGGCCATCATCTTGCTGTTAAAGCTACCCACATACACACCTGTGGCGTCTTCGCGGCTACCACTCACCAGCGTGTCTGCATTCCAACGCCCTGTAATTTTCCGTCCTTTACTGTCGTGCGCCGTGCCCATTCCCTGCCGTTTTCCGTCTTTCCACTGTCCTGCATACACCACACTATCTTTCAGCCATAGCACACCATAGCCATGACTGCGACCATACAGCACGGTGCCTTGATAGCAGAGATCGCCTTCTTGTTGCAAAACCTGCGCCGTTCCGTCGCCGTTAAGCGTGTTTTTCTCGAAGTGGCAAGCCCCGAAAAGCCCCACGACCAGCAATGCCGAGAGCCAAAGAAAACGTTTAGGATGGTTTATTTTTCGTTCCATAGCATTTTGGCGATGATGTTGCGAGGCACGATACCTGCGCCGTTATACACTCCAACGAAACGTCCCCACGCACTGAATACGGGCGAACCTGGTTGCCCTAGGGTGGCGTGCATGCGCAGGCAGCTATCCGTTTCCACACTGGCTGCCCATACGGCAGCACTATCTTTAACCGTGGCCAATGGGTCTAAGCCCAGCCCAGGCACGCTTGCCACGCGCACTTCGCCTGCTGCCGACACGCCCCAAGGCAAGGCCGAAAGCGCATTTGCGCGCCAAGGCTTACTCTCGTTTGTGGTTTGTAGCAGGCACAAACCCCATTGTTGGTCTTCGCGCAGGCATTTGGTGGCGATGCTCTTGCCGTGGAAAAGCACAGCATAACGCGTGTGGCGCAACACCCGCAGTTGCTTTTCCTTGCGCAATACAGCCAGTCTTTTGCTCACCTTTTGCACCTCGGCCAATCGCGTTTTCAGCTTATGGGCGTAGGCCAAAACGGCTGTATAGCCTTCGTCTTGCATGCCGTGCACCTTAATATAGTAGTTGGTTTCCTTTATTTCTCGTTTCAGTTGTTTTTCTTGTGCAAGCAGTTTGCCCAATGTTTTCTGCAGCATCGTGTTCACATCAGTGGGCAATTTCCCCTTATCAGCTGTGCCATGAGGCATGGCAGCGACAACTCTACCACTGCACGAGGGCAGCAATGCAAACCTGTTAACCCAGAAGCCAGAGGTGAGATGGGGCGTTTTAAGTAAGTCTGTGGGGCTTGTTGCTGCCTCGGCGAAAGTGCTATCGGGAGCTATTTCGGCAAAAAACACCACCTTGTCGGCACCTGTACCCACGGTGTACCACAGGTTGCTCTGCACAACCACAACGCTATTGCGCATCTGCCGTTGCGAAGAGAAACAGCACATCACGGCATAAACCAGCGCGCCAACCAACAGCACGGCGGCCACAAGGCTCCATGCCATGCCCTTGCTCATCCTTCTTTTCTTTCTTTCCATTGTTCGGTCTTAGGCGTTTTTCCCGCCTATGTTGTCGATTATCGGTGCAAAGTTAATCTAAAAATCCTAATCTTGCACACCCCCACTCGCGAAAAAATGTACACCTGCAAGATGTACAACGCATGCACACGCAATCGTTTGCATTATTTTTTGCACATATCTATAGGTGTCACATGCCATTTTCGACATTTTATTTTATCTTTGCAAAAGGAACAGGTGTGCGAAACGAGCGCGCGTTTCCTTGTTGTTCCACCTTTATGACACGTTTATTCAATAACTAACAACAATATGAAAAGATTTGTTTTGTCTGTATGCTTGGTGCTGCTGGCTGCTTTCAGTGCCCTGGCGCAAGAAGTTAAGTCGCCCAATGGCGATGTAAAGGTAAACTTCGCACTTAACAATTCGGTGCCCACCTACACCGTAACCTTCCGCGGCAAGGCCGTTATCAAGCCTAGCCGCTTAGGCTTTGAACTGGTAAAGGGCGGCGACTTGTTGGACGGTTTTACGCTTGTGGGCGAAGAAAAAGGCTCGGCCGACGAGACTTGGACGCCCGTTTGGGGCGAGAACCGCACGATAAGAAACCACTACAACGAACTGTTGGTGCGGCTCGAACAAAAGTCTACCGAGCGAATGCTCAACATCCGCTTTCGCGTTTACGACGATGGGGTGGGCTTTCGCTATGAGTTTCCGCAAGAAGGAAAGCTGAACTACTTCCAGGTGAAGGACGAACGCACCGAGTTTGCTATGACCGGCGACCACACGGCGTGGTGGATTCCTGGCGATTACGACACACAGGAGTACGAATACACCCAGTCGCGACTCAGTGAGGTGCGGCAGAAGATGAAGGGGGCAATTACCAATAACATGTCGCAAACCCCATTTTCGCCCACAGGTGTTCAGACTTCGCTGATGATGAAGACGGCCGAAGGACTGTACATCAACCTGCACGAGGCGGCTTTGGTGGACTATCCGGCAATGCACCTCAACCTAAACGACCGCGATATGGTGTTCACCTCGTGGCTTACACCCGATGCAAAGGGCGTTAAAGCTTATCTGCACACACCCTTCCGCAGCCCTTGGCGCACGATGATCATTACCGACGATGCACGACGAGTGCTTGCATCAAACCTTATTCTTAACCTTAACGACCCCTGTAAGTACGCAGACACGTCGTGGATACGCCCTGTTAAATACGTAGGCGTTTGGTGGGAGATGATTTCGGGCAAGGGCGATTGGGCCTATACGCAGCAATTCCCATCGGTTATACTTGGCGAAACAGACTATACCAAGGCCAAACCGTCGGGCAAACACTCGGCCAACAACGCCAATGTGCGCCGCTATATCGACTTCGCCGCCGAACATGGGTTCGACCAAGTGCTGGTTGAAGGCTGGAACATTGGTTGGGAAGACTGGGCTGGAAACATGAAAGAGAAGGTGTTCGACTTCCTAACGCCCTACCCCGACTTCGACATCAAGGCCTTAAACGATTACGCCCACTCAAAGAACGTACGCTTAATGATGCACCATGAAACGTCGTCGTCGGTGATGAACTACGAACGTTACATGGACCGTGCCTACAAATTGATGAACCTCTACGGATATAACGCGGTGAAAAGCGGATATGTTGGCAACATCATTCCGCGTGGCGAGTACCACTATGGGCAAGTGATGGTGAACCATTACTTGGAGGCTGTGAAACGTGCAGCCGACTATAAGATAATGGTTAACGCGCACGAGGCGGTTCGCCCCACGGGTTTGTGCCGCACTTATCCCAACCTTATCGGCAACGAGAGTGCGCGTGGCACAGAGTTTCAGGCCTTCGGGGGTAGCAAACCTGGGCATACGGCCATACTGCCATTCACTCGTTTGCAGGGTGGGCCGATGGATTACACGCCTGGCATCTTCGAAATGGACTGCGCAGGTGGTTCGCACGTAAACTCTACCATCTGCGGTCAGCTTGCGCTTTATGTTACGATGTACAGTCCGTTGCAGATGGCGGCCGACTTTCCAGAGAATTATCTGAAACATCCCGACGCCTTCCAGTTCATTAAGGACGTGGCTGTAGACTGGGATCGCTCGCTATATCTTGAGGCCGAACCAATGGCCTACATCACGGCGGCCCGCAAAGCGAAGGGCACCGACAATTGGTTTGTGGGCTGTGTGTCGGGCAATGCGCCGCACAAGTCGCAGCTGTCGCTGTCGTTCCTTGATAAGGGGCGCAAATACGAGGCAACAATTTACACCGATGCGCCCGATGCCGACTATCGCACCAACCCGAAGGCTTATCGTATAGAACGCCGCACTGTGACTTCTGCCACAAAGCTTTCGCTCACAGCCGTGGCTGGTGGTGGTTACGCCATATCTATCGTTCCTAAACGATAAAGGTTGGAGCGAGCGGTAAGCCGTTGGGTTTACAATAAGGACTGTACACTCGCGTGTGTATGCACTTATAAT
>CAUPVH010000084.1:0-6577 GCA_963514635.1 uncultured Prevotella sp.
GTAATTGCTGCCCTTCCTGCTGCAAAAGCGTTGTAAAGCGTGATGCGCGATTGGCGTAAAGCGGGTGTGTTGGCAGCCTGAACGTAAGGCAACCAAAACTGATAATAGCCGTAAGCTAGGTCCCAATGGTGTTCTAACTCGGTGTAGTTGTGGCCTGCAACGAGCACGTTTTCTTCGTGGCTTTTGCGTAGGGCGTCGCTGTTTAGTACGCTGTCGTTGAGGTGGGTGTTGAGAATCTTGTCGAGATAGATGCCACCATAGACGATACCTTGGAAGAGTTCGGCCACTACTAGACCCTTTTCGTTGGCAAAAGCGAGGTTAACATCGCCGATGTTACGGCCTACATATCCGCCTTTTCCTGGCTTAGCCTTTTGGTTACGGGCAGTTCCTGGCCCCTCTTTACCCATTCCGCTGAGTGCTGCGGCTTGGTTGAAGATGTCTTCCACGTCTTTCTTTACGAGGGCACTATCGGCTTTGTGGGTTGGCGATGCCGACAGTTCGCGGCGCGGTTTCAACCCAAATTCGCCATTATTGTAATAGCCCTTCATCGTTTCCAGCAGTGTTCGGTTCTCAATTCTGGCCTCTTTAAGGTAGCTGTCGTAAATATAATCGAGTGGGTAGCGCAGCAAAGTGCATTCCAGATAGTCTACACTACTGGTTCCATTCCTTGCGAATTTGTACTGCGGGTCTGGGTAGGGAGGCATCACGTAGGCCGACTCAACGGTTTCTCCTTCCCAGCGATTGCATGACGAAAAGACGAGTGGCACCAACAAAAGTGCCAAGAATATCTTGTGGTTCATCGTGTGTCGTTATATATATAATGTGTATGGGCGGGTTAGGGCAAGATGATGTAGGCACAAAATGGGCCTTTTATTTTGCCAATTCCTTCTTCGTTTTGGTGTTCGTTCACTTTAAGTGGTTTCACTATGGTAAGTCCGTCTTCGGAAATAGCCGAGATGGTGGCCTTTATTGACGACCCACGAGGACCTACACCGTTTACCAAAAGGTACATCGGGAAACCTGATTTGGCCTTGAAATGCAGTTCGTGTTGCTGACCGTTAGAAAGAAAAGACGTTGCATCTTCGTTTGTTTTGTTGGTGGCAATGGTGGTGAGCGAACGGTTTGCTGCCACATAACGCACCACATAGCGCGACGCAAGTTCGGCCTCGGGTACGTTATTACCCAAGATGTCTACCTCGCGAAACGAGCAAGTAAGCGTAACATCGTAGGTTCGCACGTCTTTGGTTATCTCCACTCCGGGGTAAACGAAGTCGGAAACGGGTGCATCGGGGTTCCCCAATTGCACTACTTGGTCCTCGTAAGAGACCTTGGGTTTCTCTACACCTGTGAAAGGAAAGAGCGTGTCGTAGTCTTCTTCGGCATAATCGGCAGTGCTACGCGAGCAGCTTACAAGCATTGCGACCAGTGCTAAGAGCATATATTTCATTGCGTTCATGTGTTCAGTTTGTTTTAAAGGTGGTATATCAGCGGTCGTCGCCTTCATCCCAAATCTCGGCAACAAGTCCCGTTGGCTTGCCTTCTGGGTGCAAGTGCTTGCTTACAAGGCGCGTTTTGCGAAAGAGTGGGTCGTAAACTTCTACCAGTTCGGCAACGAAACGTTGGCCTACACGTTGGAAATCGAAGAACATGATTTTGCTGTCGTAGCGCAATCCTGCACGGAAAGTGATGCCATGTTCTGTGCCTGCGTAGCCCGAACCCAATCCGACAATCTCTTTTGCAGGATAGTCTGGTATGGGATTTTTCTTCTGCGCAAAGAGAAAGAGGTAGTATTTCTTCTCCCTGATTTCGCGTAACAGCGATTGGTTTGTCTCAACGTTGCGTTTTACATAAATGTCGCTGCGGAAGAATATGCGGCTACCACGGTGAATGGAGAGTTGCGGATTGACCATGCTTTCGAAGAAATCGCGGTTTTGGAAAGCTCTATCAGCTGTTTGTTTCCATTGCTCTTCACTGGTAAGCTTTGTGAAAACGATGTATTCACGAGCGGGTTCTAGGTAGCTGGCGGTACGGAAAACGAGGTCGCCGTCTTCGTTCTTGCCCATGAACAGCCAATCGGAAGCGGCACGAAAAGCATCGTTAACCAACTGATGCACGTAGTTGCGGGTGACGAAACTCAGCTGTGTGAAACTGTTTCGGGCCACGCGATATTCGCTTTTCTGTGGTGTGGAGGCAGTTTGTTGGGTGAAGTCGGCCTTCATCTCCATCGTGTTGTCGGCGTTAAATCGCATGGTGAAACTGTCTCCACCATAGCCGTATCGTCCGCGGTAACCGAATTGTGGGATTAATTCTGATGGATTGGAGAAGAGCAACGAGTCGGTTCGTGGGAAATACAGCACTCGCCAACCATGCTCGGCACTGGTTAGTTCGGCTTTCAAGGCGGCAATGCTCTCTGCATTACGCTGTGCCGGCGAGCGGTCGAAGACGTCTTGACTGGCATCGCAAGCCGCAAGTAACGTTACGATGATGGCTGTTAGCCAAGCTTTGGTTTTACTGTGCATGTTGTTTGATGTAGTTGTTTATGCGGCGCAGACTGGTAATCTGCAACTGCTTTAAATTGATGTGCAGGCTTTTTTGCATGTATTGTTCCACAAAAGCCTGCTTAGCCACAATCTCTTTATAGGCTTGTTCGGCCTCTTTGTTGTATTGTTGCTGTACTTCGGGGTCGCTGTCTTGGTCGGGTGTTTGCGCTGTATTGATGGCGTCGTTCACCTCTTTGGGCGTAGAGCAGAGTGTGGAGCTGATGATTTCAGCAAAGTCGTCTTCGGCCGAAAGAAAGGCTTGCATGGTGTAAAAGCCGCGTTTGTTGGCATA
Source organism: uncultured Prevotella sp. (assembly GCA_963514635.1). Lineage (GTDB taxonomy): Bacteria > Bacteroidota > Bacteroidia > Bacteroidales > Bacteroidaceae > Prevotella. The sequence goes on from CAUPVH010000084.1 coordinate 2,833, forward strand.
ATCGGCTAGTCCGAAGTAGTCTTTTTCTTTCTTCGAGTAGCCCAAGGGAGCGGCCAAAGGTTCGGTCGAACCCGTGTAGCGATGTCCGCTTATGGCCGTAAACTTGTCGCGATCGTAGGCCACAAGCTCTGCCAAACGACGTGCAAACTGGTGATGAACGCTGCGCATCAGGGCATACATCTTGTTGGTGTCGCCTGCTTTGAAGTCGTCTACGCGGAAGATGCACATCTCCGAGGGCGTGAGCTGTGGGTTGTTGAGCAGTTCAACGCCGTTCTCGTCTACGTTCTTCCCACCATATAGATATATTCGTAGGGGCGTTTTACCTTGCAGGAAGTGGTCTCCTCCAAGGTTTTCTTGTCGATAAGTCTCAAAGCATAGTTCGCGAACGGCCCTTAAAATGGCCTTCACGTTGTCGGGTTTTGGTGGCGAAACGAAGGTTGTACCTGTGTTGGCGTTCTTCTGCCAACGGTAAACCACCTCAATGTTATAAGGTGCGGTTATGCTGTCGGCTATCCAATGGTCTAGCTCTGTTTGTGGGGTTTGCACCGTTCCAGCATCCACCACGCTTTGCGGACTGAGCGATTCGTTGGTGCAGGCTTGCAAAAGGCATGGCAACAACAGGCAGATAATGTTCTTTATATTCATCGTTTATAGTTCTTTTTGCGTTAAAAGCCTTTTAATGTAAGGGTTCGTTGCGCTCGCGTGGGTTGGGTTCCAAGCCTCGGTTGATGCCTTCGGCTGGTATTTGCAACAGCTTTCGCGGGTCGTTTTTCTCCAAAGGGAAGTAGTAGGTGCTTTTAGACGAGCGTTTTACTGCGATATGAAAGCGGCGAAGGTCGAACCAACGCAGGCCTTCTTGGAAGAATTCTTGCTGACGGAAACCAACGATGGTTTTCACCAAGGCCAACTGTTTGAGGGTCATTCCGTAGAAGGGCGTGTATGTTTTGTAGTTGTTGCGGTTGGTCGTTGTGTATACGTCGCGGTCGATAGAAGGCATAAAGCCAAACTTTCCTTGCATGTATTGCAGCAAATCGTCGATGGATTTGGTGTAGTTTCTTAGCATGGCGTGTGCCTCCATGCGGTTGAGCAACACCTCGTCGACAGTAAACAGCACGTTGGTGACGTACAATCCACGCGGTTTGCTGCCTACACTCTCGGTGGTAGACAACTCATCGAACTTGGCTAAGTACCTACTTGAAGGTACACCAAGTACGCCAGAGGTGAATATATAGGTGCCGATGAAGTTCATTTTCTCATAATCGCCGCCGCCCTCAATGCCTTTTTGGGCGAACACTTTGTTTACAATGTTGAACGTAGAGCCATACTTCTCGGTGGGAAGGGTGCGTGCCAAGCGGCTCTCTGTGGTGGTTAGCAAGAGGTTTGCTGGCTCGTTGGTGGCCGTGTAGCGACGAAACAGGTCTTGATGTCTGAACTCTAACTCGTTTGCATACGTACGCCAAGGGCGCAATTGGGTCTTAGGGTCGCCGCCAAGTACATAGTCGGCATAGGCCACCACTTGTTCCCAGTCGCCCTTCATGAGGTAGAAACGCGTGGCAAAAGCATAGGCAGCCTTCTTGTTGAAGTGGAATTTGGGGTGCTTGTAATACTCGTCGGCAACGAGCGTTATGCCTCTTTTCAGATCTTTCTCAATCAGTTCGTACACCTCGCTCACCGTTTGTCGCTTATAATCTACCAGTGCCTCCTTCTCTGGTTTGGTGATATAGGGGATACCAGGGTCGGTGCTTTGGGTGGAATAGGGTTGTGCCCAGATGTTAACCAGCATGAAGTGTAGGTAGGCTCTCAGCAAGAACGCCTCGCCATAAAGTGCTTTTACGCGTGCACTTTTGGGGTAGGTAGAGAGCAATTCCAGCGCTTTGTTGGCTTGGGCGATACCTTTGTAGCAGGCATTCCAATAGTTTAGGGGCGTGTCTAGGTCTTCTTGGTCGTAGTCTTCCCAAAAAAACATGGCCTCGTTCAGTCGCGAATGCACGCCGTTGGGCCGTGCCTCAACGTTGTCGGTGCGTGGTTCGAGAAACGGAATGTAGCTGGCTTGGGGGTAAGCGCCCGTAAGTAGCTCGGCAATCTTGTCTTCCGTGTCGATGGCTACATCGAGATCGGAGTCGGGACTTTGGTCCAGAAAGTCGTTGCAGGCTGTAAACAGCGCGAGCAACGCCAGTAGCAAGATGTTATTCTTCATTTATATATGGAGTGATTTTCGTTATGTTGGTGGGGTTTATATCGTATGTCCGACCGCTGTTTAGAACCCTAAGTTGAGCGTGGCAGTGAACTGACGGGGTGTGGGAAGCGACACACCGCCCGTGCGATAGTACTCTGGGTCTTGCCCTTTCAGCTTGCTGTCGGCATAGATGAGGAAGGGGTTGGTGACGTTGAGGCGCAAGGATGCGGCGTGCAAGCGCAACTTTTTGAGCAAAGCAGGCGTGCATGTGTAGCCCAACGAGATGTTCTTCATACGCACGAAACTGCCATCGGCCACGCGATTTTGCGAAAAGTTGTAGGTGTTATACGCTTTCTCGATGTTCTCTTTGCCCACTTTGGCGATGAGTTCTTGCGATGGTAGCGTGGGAACATCCGTATGTCGCTCGTCGCCTGGGTTGAGCCAGCGGTTGTAATACTCCTTGGAGAAGACGTTGAGGTCGGCAAAGTCGGGGTCGAATGTTGGGTTGAGCCTTATCTTGTTGCCTGCCTGCATGGTGAGGAAGAACGACAACTCCCACGCACCTAGCTTGAAAGTGTTGTTCAAGCCGCCCAAAACCTGCGGTTCTATGGGGCCGTGGTAGGTGAGATAGCTTTTTGCATACTGCGTGTCTAGAAAATCGGCACCTGCGTTTTTGGCGTAAGCGTTTTGGCTAGAAGGGTAGCGGCCGAAGTTGAAAGTGGGTAATCCGTTGCCGTCTAGCCCTTGAAAGTTGTACGAAAAGAGCGAACCCTTGGGATAACCCACGATGTTTCCGCGGCCTCGTCCTGCCACCATGTCGAAAGCGTTGGGCGTGTTTAGCAAGCGAGTAATCTTTTGATGCATGGCACTAAGCGTAAGACTGGTGGTCCAAGAGAACTTGTCGGCAACGATGTTCTTGGTGTGTAGACCCAGTTCTACGCCTCTTGTGCGCATGTCGCCAAAGTTAGCGTACTTGTAGTACTGGCCTCCAACGCCCGAAGTGCGTACAAGGTCGATGAGGTCGAACGTGTTACGCTGGTACAAGTCGATGGTTGCGCTGATGCGATTGTTGAACATTCCCAGTTCAACACCCAAGTTCAGCTCGTACATTTTTTCCCATGTCAGGTCGCGATTTTCAAGATGTTTGATGTTGAGTTTGTTCTCGCGGTTGTTAAAATGGTAGCGGTTTACGATGCCGCTTTGGTAAACGGCGTTGGCGTTGATGGCCTCTTCGTTCATCTTGGCGGTAAGTCCGTAACTGGCGCGAAGTGCTAAGCGCGAAATCCAAGCATGATTTTTAAGAAACTTTTCTTGGTCGATGTTCCACTTGGCACCAACGTTCCATGTGGGCAACCATAGTGCACGTGCACCACGACCCGAACTGTTGGAACCCTCGGTGTTGAGAACGAAGTTGAAAACATAACGCCCCGCATAGCCGTAGGTTCCGTTTAGCGAGAAGGTTACGCCGCGTTCATTGCGCTTATGCAGTCCAAAGTAACTGTTGCCTTCGTTGGTTAGCTTGTCGAAGATAAGCGGATTGGTGTACACTTGGTTGCCGCGACCATATTG
>CAUPVH010000085.1:0-6491 GCA_963514635.1 uncultured Prevotella sp.
GGAAGGAGATAAAAGTGGTAAAGGAGTAAGGAGTAGGCAGTAAGGGGCAAGTGAAGCGCATTAAGCCTTTTTCACTGGCTTATTATGGGCTTAAAGAGCTAAGCCAGAAAGCTTAGAACCGCTAGATTATCTAGAATAACAGGATGTCCTAGAAACCCTAGAACAACCAGACAACCTAGAAACCCTAGAACAACTAGATAGTCTAGAACAACTAGATTGCCTAGAAGCCCTAGGATAACTAGATTGCCTAGAACAACCAAGCATCCAAGTTAATGGGCGTTAGCCATTTTTTCACCCTTTCACCTTTTCACCCTTTCACCTTTTCACCTTTTCACCTTTTCACCTTTAAAAGTCTTTTCACTCTTTCACCTTTAAAAGCCTTTACACAAGCCTTCCTTCCTCGTGATAGCTGTAATAACGGCCATCGGTAACGATGATGTGGTCTAGAAAGTGGATGCGCATAGTTTCGCAAGCCTTCTTTACGGTTTGTGTAAGTCGGTCGTCGGCCGTGCTAGGCGACGTGTTGTTGCTGGGATGATTATGACAAAGCGCCAGTATGGTGGTGTTGTTAAGCAGGGCCTCGCGCATAATAACACGCACGTCAACGGCTGTTTCGCTGATGCCGCCATGCGAAATACGAAACGCTTTAATCAATTTGTAGTTCTGATTCATCAGCAAAGCCCACGCCTCTTCCACATCGAGGTCTTGCATTCGGGTGTGCATAAAGTTGTAGATGGCCGTTGCCGAACCAAGGTCTTGCCGCTCTTCGGCCTGCTCTTGCTGACGTCGCTTGCCCAATTCGCATGCCGCCATGATGGTAACGGCCTTGGCCTCGCCAATTCCGCGATAGTTCATCAGCTCGTTAAACGAAAGTCGGCCAAGGCGTTTTAGGCTGTTGCCACAGTCGTTGAGCATGCGTTTCATCAAATCAACAGCAGATTCGTTCACCGAACCCGACCCAATAAGGATGGCCAAAAGTTCGGAATTGGTTAGGTTTTCGGCGCCAATGCGCGCCATTTTCTCTCGCGGACGGTCTTCTTCCGCCAAATCAATGATTTTCATGATTAAGACTTTTAAAGGTGAAAAGGTGAAAAGGTGAAAAGATGGCTGCGCCCACCAACTTGGATGCTTAGATGTACTAGTCAATCTAGTTGTTCTAGGGACTCTAGGATATCTAGTTATTCTAGACTATCTAGTTATCCTGGTGTTTCTAGGTCATCTAGTTATCCTAGAGTTTCTAGGCAATCTAGTTATCCTAGAGTTTCTGGGCAATCTAGTTATTCTAGCCTTTCTAGTTGTTCTAAGTAATCTAGGTCACCTAGTTGTATTTATGGTATCTAGGCAATCTTGCTTAACCGCTCATCCTCGCTTACTACTTTACTCCCTTTACTACTTACTACTTACTTATAAAACGTTTTCTCAAAGGCACTGAACTCGTCTTTGCCCTTAACACAGCGTCGCCACCATGCTTGCAAGAACCCAAAGCCATAGCCCAGCAGCTGAGTAAAGGCTGCTGCCACGCTAAGCAAGGCGATATGTAGGCTGCCAAACATGGTGAGCGCATGCACGAAAAGCGCCAACGAGTAAACCAATAGGGGCGAAACACCGGCAATAACGAGCCATTGGCCCAACACCACACAGCCTAACAGCCATGCAACAACGCCAGTCAAGGCCACGACAGCAAGCAAAATAACCCCTAAGGTGAACACCATAGGCAACAGATGCACCAGTTTTAGTGATTCGGGATACTTTTTATAGAGGTTTATTCGCGCGATGCCGCTGTTGTAAACCTGACGGAAGAACTTGCGAAAATCCGTACGCCGCTTGTGCCACACCCACGCGTCGGGAAACAAACGACAACGAAGTTGCGCCTTAAAGATACGTATCGAGAAGTCGATGTCTTCGCCAAAGCGCATCTTCGAGAACCCTCCCAACTGCGAATACGCACTGCGCCGCACGCCCATGTTGAACGATCGCGGGTAAAACTTGTCCATTTTCTTCTTTCCTCCGCGTATTCCACCCGTGGTTAAGAAAGCGGTCATCGAGTAAGAAATGGCTTTTTGCTTGGGCGTAAACGAGGGATGGGCAGCATCGGGACCGCCAAAGGCATCGGCATCGTCGGCGTTCAGCTCGTCTTCCACGGCTTGCAGGTAGCCAGGCGGCACCACCACGTCGCTGTCTAGTATCAACACATAGTCGCCTTTGGCCCTTTCAACGCCGTAGTTACGGCTCTGCCCTGGGCCAGAGTTCTCCTTATAATAATAATGTAGGTTGAGCAAGCCGCGGTATTTCTCGCATACATCGTGGCAAGGAACGGCCGACCCGTCTTCAACCACAATCACTTCAAAGTCGGTTATGGTTTGTCGGGTAAGGCTTTCCAGCAGTTCGTCCACCTCATCAGGACGGTTAAAAACAGGTACGATAAACGAGTATTTCATTTGGCGGCATGTTTTAGGCGTGGTGCGAAGTTAGGTTTGTGGCTTTCGTAGCAGTGTGGCGAAAAAGGCCTAACCCACCTCCAACGAAACATGTTGGAGGTGAGCATCGGGCCTTATTGTCTTATTCTTTCACTCTTTGCAGGTACGACCCATCGCGCGTGTCAACCTGAATCAGTTCGCCTTCGTTGATAAAGAGGGGTACACGTACCACCACACCCGTTTCCAAAGTGGCGGGCTTTGTGGCGTTAGTAGCCGTGTCGCCCTTGATGCCAGGCTCGCTGTGCGTGATGCGCAACACCGTTTTCACGGGCATTTCAGCAAACAACACAGTTCCGTCTGTGGTATCGGTAACAACTTCCACCACGTCGTTCTCTTTCATAAACTCAACACCTGTGATAGCCTCTTTGGCAATGGGGGCTTGCTCGAAGGTCTCTTGGTTCATGAAGATATATTCCTCGCCATCCTTATATAAATATTGATAGGGACGACGCTCGATGCGAACATCTTCCAACTTAAAGCCAACTTGGAACGTGCGATCGAGCACACGGCCCGTGGTAACGTTCTTCAACTTGGTACGCATCACGGTGTTTCCCTTACCGGGTTTCACGTGTTGAAAGTCGATACAAGTGAAAATCTGGTTGTCAAGACGGATGCATGTGCCAATCTTGATTTCTTGCGAATTAATCATTTCTGTTCGTTTATATTATTATAATAATGTGCAAAGTTAGCCATTTCGTAGAACATTTCACCCGTTTAAGATATAATTTAACGGATGATAAGTGCTAAAAAACACCCACTAAGTACGCCCCACCATCTTAAAAACACCTATTTTATGAGATAAAAAATGTAAAATGCGGTGAAAAACCATTTTCTTAATGTATTTTTGCGTAATAAATTGACACCAAATACACATACTTAAAACAATGAAAAGAATACTAATTACCGTCTTAACAACGGCCGCCATGCTCACTGCCAACGCAGCAACCCCTGCGGAAGGCGTGCTGAAAGTGAAGGGTACGCTGAAAAATTTCGGCGACACGATTATCCTTTTTGTAGCCGAACCGGGCCAGAACCCCACCCCCCGCGACACTTCCGTGATGAAAAACGGTGCGTTCGACTTTACCGTTAAACTCGCAAAAGTATCCGATTTGACCGTGGCGACGCCCGAAGCAGTTAGAGGACAGTCGCGCCAATACGTCACTTTCGTTGGCGTTCCGGGAGAAACACTTGAGCTAAACGGCGACGCAGACGGCAAATATACCTACGGAGGAACGAAATTCTACAAGGAGTTCACCGAAATGAAGAACGCTCTTGACAACTCCAACTCGGAGTTGGATGCGCTCATTAAGTCGCTTAACGAACGCATGGAGAAGGGCGAAAAGCAAGAAGTCCTGATGAAAGAGTATCAGGAAAAGGCACCTGCCCTGCAAGCTAAGGCGGGTTTGGCCTACAAAGATTTCATCAAAGCGCATCCCGACTACGAGGCAAACGCCATCATCGTTGCCAGTCTGGCTAAACTGGAAGAAATGGAAGAGGCTGCCAGCATGATGTCGCCTGCTGTTAGGGAAGGCCGAATGAAAGATTTCTACATGGCCAGCATCAACAGGGTGAAGAAACAAAAAGAAGAAGAGGACAAAGCCGCTAGGGTACAAGCCGCAGGCGTTGTTGCGCCCGACTTCACACTGAACAACCTCAACGGCAAGCCTTTCAAAATGTCGAGCCTTAAAGGCAAGTACGTGGTTCTCGACTTCTGGGGCTCGTGGTGCGGCTATTGCATCAAGGGTTTCCCAAAGATGAAAGAGTATTACCAGAAGTACAAAGGCAAGTTCGAGATACTGGGCATCGACTGCAACGACACACCCGAAAAGTGGAAAGCTGCCGTTAAAAAGCACGAGCTGCCCTGGCTGAACGTGTACAATCCACGCGAAAGCAAGCTGTTGGGCGACTATGCCATCCAAGGATTTCCCACAAAAATCCTCGTAGGGCCCGATGGTAAGATCGTTAAGACCATCGTTGGCGAAGACCCCGCCTTCTATACGATGCTCGACGAGCTGTTCGGCAAGGTCAAATAAGCACTCAACCCCAACGAAAATACATCGCGAACGCGGGAAGGAGGGCCACATTGCGCACCCGTTGAATGCAACATTGTGCACCCCATTCCGCACCGCAAACCGCATAACCACGTGTTTTCAGGCCTTCGCCCAATGGGTAGGAGGCTTGGAAACACGTTTGGCGGGTTAGGCAAATCGCCCCAAATGGCATCGCGCCACGGGCACATAGCTTTGCCCAACACGCCACAAACAAGCATAAACCCTTAACAAATGTCGTTCTCAATCACAGTTAAACAGAAACTTTTCGACCTCTCAACACCACGCGTGATGGGCATTCTCAATGCCACACCCGACTCGTTTTACGCTGGCAGCCGCGCACGAACTGAGAAACAAATAGCCCTACGAACCAACCAAATCGTCGAACAAGGCGGCACGATGATAGACGTGGGGGCATTCTCAACCCGACCAGGAGCCGAGCAAGTTAGCCAAGACGAAGAGATGAAACGCTTGCGCAAAACACTCGCCGTGGTACGCAGAGAACAGCCAGAGGCCATCGTCTCGGTAGATACCTTCCGCCCCGAAGTGGCGCAAATGTGCGTAGAAGAATTTGGGGTAGACATCATCAACGATGTTTCCGACGGCGGACTGACGGGCATTGCCAACGTTCCGCTAGAACCCGAAACAGGCGAACTGCCACAAATTTTCCACACCGTGGCCCGCTTAGGCGTGCCTTACATACTGATGTCTGTGCAACCCACGCTGCGCGATGTGCTGCTGGGATTTGCCCGAAAGGTGTCGCAACTGCGCACTTTGGGCGTTAAAGACATCATTTTAGACCCAGGGTTCGGCTTCGGAAAGACGGTAGAAGACAATTACCTGCTGCTTAACGAAATGGAGAAGATGCAAGTGCTCGACCTTCCCACGCTGGTTGGCGTGTCTAGAAAGTCGATGATATACAAAACAGTGGGCGGCAATGCCGACACTGCCCTTAACGGAACCACCGTGCTACACACCATCGCCCTGATGAAAGGGGCAAACATCCTGCGCGTGCACGATGTGAAAGAGGCGGTAGAAGTGATAACGCTCTTCAACCGAACGATGTCGGCAACAACGCCATAAAACCCATTCATCACCTGCCCGAACGCGCTCTTTGCCAGCCTTCGGCCTTACATAACAAGCCAATATGTTCTTCGATTTCGGAATAAAAGACATCATCGACATCGTGCTAGTGGCACTGATGCTCTATTATCTCTACCGACTGATGAAAGAGTCGCGCTCGCTCAACATCTTCATCGGCATCATGTTCTTTGTGCTGATATGGTTGTTGGTGAGCCAAGTGTTCGAAATGCGCCTGCTTGGAGGCATTCTCGACAAGCTGGTTAGCGTGGGCGTAATAACCCTCATCATTCTCTTTCAAGAAGACATACGCAAGTTTCTCTATTCGCTAGGGGCGCATCAGCGCATGCGCGGCGTGATGAAATACTTCTACAAGAACGACAACAACGCCAAAGAAGATAAGGAAACCATCATCCCCATCGTCATGGCCTGCATGTCGATGGCGCGTGGAAAGGTGGGCGCACTCATCGTTATCGAACGCGGCAAACCGCTAGACGACATTGTTGATACGGGCGATCTTATCGATGCCCGCATCAACCAAAGGCTTATCGAGAACATCTTCTTCAAAAACTCCCCACTTCACGATGGTGCAATGGTTATCTCAAAAAAACGCATCAAGGCCGCGGGCTGCATCTTGCCCGTATCGCACAACCAAGACATTCCCCGCTCGTTGGGTCTTCGCCACCGCGCTGCAATGGGCATTAGTCAAAGTAGCGATGCAATGGCCGTCATCGTTTCCGAAGAAACGGGCAACATATCGGTAGCCATTGGCGGAAAGTTCCGCCTGCGCCTATCGGCAGAAGAACTTGAAAGCACATTGACCGAAGAGGCGTTTAGATAAGCAAAAAAGCCGCATCCTCTGCCCCTCGCCAATGCGAGATAGGGA
>CAUPVH010000086.1:0-6488 GCA_963514635.1 uncultured Prevotella sp.
AGTGGTGGCAGAAAGGTTTTCGATGCCTGCACGATGCCTAACAACATTGATAAGGTTTACCGCCTCCTTCAAGTCGTTGGCTGTTGCGCCCGGTTTTTGCGACAAGGCCTCGGCTAACGACAGGTAAACGTCGGCGTAACGGTAGAGAATGAGGTCGATGTCCGACTTTCCTTCGGAGGCTTTCACCCTTGTGTCGTAACCCATTTTCAGCGCGATGGGACCCACGGCGAGTTTCGATTGCGGCGTTTCGCGGTCTATCACGTCGCCTTTTTCGTTTGTGTATGATGTGAGCAGCTTTGTTCGGCGCACGTCTTTTCCCTCGAACGAGTCGTAGAAGGCCCATGTGCTGGTGATGGTTCCCCATCCGCCGCTCATACCCCCTTGGGCAAAGTCGGTGGGAAGTACCATCATGTGCCATTGGTTGATGCACGGCCCATCGTACGAACAGGGCAAGGCGTAGATGATTTCCTTGTTGGCCGAACCCTGTCCGCCCAACTCAAACATCTTTACGTAATCTCTTTGCAACTGATAACCATACTGCGGAGCCATCAATTCGCGCGCCAATGTTTCCACCTTATTATAATAGTTTTTGTTTTCAGGTGTTTCGTGCAAGTACAGACGTATCAGTAACATCTTGGCGAATCCCCTGCTAAACCGTCCATATTCGGCTTTGTCGGGCATGGGTAGATGCTCGGCGGCGAACAAGAGGTCGTCTTCTATGAACTTCACTTGCTCTTCGCGCGATAGTCTAGGCAGTGGTTGTTCTTTCAAAGGGTTCTTTAACACGTCTAATGGGGCGATAACCAATGGCCCGTACATGTCGTAGAGCGTGTAGGTAAGGAATGCACGTGCACAACGAACCTCGGCTTCGTAGGTCTGTTTCTTGTCGTCGGCGATGGGTGCATGGGCTATATCGTCTAGTGCAAGCGTGCAAGTGCTAATCTTATTGATGTATCCGCCACTATAATCGGTGGTGTTGCGTGTGAAGTAAAACCACGTTATCTCTTCGCTCGTGGGGAAAAAGTTAAGCTCGGTGGCCATTTTCTGTGCGCCGAAGTCGCCCGAAAGGATGCCCGTTGTACAGTCGTTGATGAACATCACGCCTCTTTCGGATGGCGAATAGATGCCGTCCCACCAATCGGCACGTATTGGGCGGTAGCAGTTCATCACCAAGGCCTGTACGTCGCCCTCGGTTTTGGGGAAGTTATTGGGGTTAATCTCCGAATAGTCTATGGGCGTGAGGTCCGAACAAGCCGTAACGAGCCCCATTGCGGCCGTGGCCAATAGCATGGATAAGCCTTTTATTCTTTTCATGATTGCAGGAGTTTAGCGGTTAGAATGTTACGTTTATGCCCATGCTGTAAGTACGGGCGTTGGGGTATGCTGCCGTATAATAGTCGGTTTCGGGGTCCAATCCTTTATACGGAGTGATGCAGAACAGGTTGTTGGCGCTTAGCGACAAGCGAACACGCGACAACACCTTGGTGCGCGAAACCCACTCGTGGGGCAGTGTCCAGCCAAGGCTGATGTTGGTTAGGCGAACAAACCAGGCCTTCTGATAGTACCAGTCGCCCGATGTATAGTTGTTGTTCCAGCCGTTAAACGATGCCGGTTGCGTGGTCGAGGGGTTGTCCCAAGTCCAGCGGTCCTTTATCTTTCGCATGGCATTATAGCCATAACGCGCCAAGCCTCCTCCTCCAAGGCCGTACGTCATCTCAGTGGGGTCTTGCATAAGTCGGTCGAACATGCCGTTGAACTGTATGCTTAGGTCGAAGTCTTTATAGCGAAGGGTGTTGGTTATGCCTGCTAGCCAGCCTGGGTCTTGCGAGCCCAACAGCACGTTGTCAGCGTCGTCGATGATGCCATCGGGCTTTCCTGTCAATACGAAACGTCCGTTCTCGTCTACTACGGGTTGATTTTTGTCGTCACGTAGATAGCCGTTGATGTCTTTAATCACTATTTCGCCTGGGCGCAAGTCGGGCTGTGCCTTGGGTGCTTTTTCGCCAATCTGCAAGATATGGTCGGCCAAACGCGAGTATATTGGGCGTATCGGGTCGTCCACGCGTTCGTAAACTCCAGGTTTCCAGTCGGGCGTACGCTCTTTCCAACGGTCTTTATAGGAAGTGAAAGTGAAGTCGGTGCTCCATTTAAAGTCGCGTGTGTCGATGTTTTTTGTGTTGATAGTCACCTCAACACCCGTGCTTTGGGTCTTGCCCACGTTGGCCATCACGCGCGTAACCTCTTGATAGGCGTTCAGAGGCTTGTAGTTTAGAAGGTCGGAAATAACCTTATGATAAAATTCCACGCTGGCAAGAATGCGGTTGTTTAGGAAACCCATGTCCAGTCCCACGTTCCATTCGGTGGTGGTTTCCCATTTCAAGTCGGGGTTTTCAAGGCGCGAACGATATACGCCGATAATCTGCGAGTTGTTTTCCTTGTTGAAAGCGGCTTGCGCAGAATAGCTGGCGAAGGCGTTGGTGCCGATGTCCGAGTTGCCTGTTTGTCCCCAACTCAATCGCCATTTCAGCATGCTGACCCACCCTAACGATTTCATGAAGGGTTCTTCGCTCATGGTCCAGCCCAGTGCCACTGAGGGGAAATAACCCCATTTGTGGTTTCGTGCAAACACGCTAGCGCCATCGGCCCGCATGGTGCCCGTTAGGTAGTAGCGCTCTTTGAGGATGTAGTTAGCGCGGAAGAAATAGCTTTCCATCTTGTTTTTGCTATATCCCGACCCAACGCGCTTCTGTCCTGTGCCTGCGTCTAGGTTATGGTAGCCAAAGGCGTCGGTAAGGAAGTCGTTGTTGCCTGCTCGCGAAGTTTTCAACTCAAACTCTTCGTAAGATGTTCCTGCCAACAGCGATAGCTTATGCACATCGTTAAATGTGCGGATATAGTTGGCCGTTCCCTCCAATAGGTATTGGTTGTTGTCGTTGTTGTAAACGTCGGCGTTGCCATTGGCGTTCTTTCCGGCCAACGTGGTCTTGGGTTCGTAGGTTCCGCGGAAGATGTTGGCGCGGTCTAAGCCTGCGTTTAGTTTCAGTGTGAGCCCTTGCAAGGGGTTGGCTTCAAGGAAGATGTTGCCCAATAGTCGGTCGGTGCGACTCTCATCGATGTTGTTGAGCAGCGAGTAGGGGTTGGGTTGCGTTCCAAGAAGTGGGTTAATGGGATATGTTCCTGTGGCGGGGTCGAAGGCTTTGATATGCGGGCCCATCTGGACGGCTGCCCTTATCATGCCCGATTTCTCCCATTGCTGACCGCCAAGCTGCGTGTTGGCGTTGTCGATACGTGTCAGCGTGAGGTTCAATCCCAACTTAAAGATGTCGAGAAACTTTTGGTCGATGTTGGTTTTTAGGGTATAACGCGTCATTCCCGAATTGCGAATGATGCCTTTATTGTCGTAGTAGTTAAGCGAAAGCATGTATTGCGTACCCTTCGAGCCGCCACGCAAGCTTAGGTTATGCTCTTGCACTTGGCCGTTACGTGTGATAAGCCCTAGCCAATCTGTGCCTTCGCCTGCTGCCGCAATCTCGGCATCGGTGTATGGTTGGGTATAGGCTAGGCCGTTTTTGGGTGATTTCAGTGCCTCTTCAAGCGTTTTTCCACCCCACGGGCCCACGCCGTTCTCCCACACCCAGTATTCCCAAGTCGACTTGTTCTTTTCCACCATCCACTCTTTTAGCGAAAGCATGTCGTAATTGTCAGAATACTTTTGGAACGAGAAGTTGTACGAATAGTCAACCTGTGGCTTACCCTCTGCACCGCGTTTAGTGGTTACGATAACCACGCCGTTTGCAGCGCGAGCTCCGTATATGGCAGTGGCCGAGGCGTCTTTCAGCACTTCCACACGCTCGATGTCGTTGGGGTTAAGAAAGTTGAGCACGCCTTGTGTGCCAGGGTCCATGCGGTCGTTAACGCCTTTGGGCTGGTCTATCTTGGCAATGGGGAACCCGTCTACGATGTAAAGAGGGTCGTTTTTGGCATTCACTGAGCCAGCTCCACGCACCAAAATGTCGAGTCCGCCACCTGGTTGTGCCGAGTTTTGTCGCACATATAGTCCGGCCGCCTTACCCGCTAAGGCGTGAGCGGCCGACGCAACGCCAACCAAGGCCACATCAGAACCTTTTACCGAGGAGATTGCGCCCGTTAGGTCGCGTTTCTTCATCTTGCCGTAACCCACAACAACCACCTCGTCTAGCGAACGGCTGTCTTCGCTTAGGGTGATGTCGAGCGTGGCTTTGACCTTCACTTCTTGGGTGGTAAAGCCAATGTACGAGATGGTTAGGCTACTGCCCACGGGCACCGTGAGCGAGAATTGGCCGTTAATGTCGGTTACGGTGGCTAGTTTCGAACCTACCACCTGAACGCCTGCGCCTATCACGGGCTCGCCGTTTGCATCGTGAACATAACCCGTAACGTCGATGGTTTGTACAGGCGCAAGCTGCTTTGTCGAGGGCGCAATGTGGCTCTCTGTACTTGCTTGTAGCGGCAAACACAGCCCCGCGCTGCTTGCTAAGAGCAGTGCAGAAAGGCAGTATTTTACTTCATGGCGTACTTTCATATTGCTGTTGGTTTAAGTGTAGTTATTAGTTAAATGTCAAAAAGCAGATGTAAATTTAGGGATAATTTGTAGAACAGCGTAGTAATGGTGATGTTTTTTAATGTTTATAAATATATTTTGGGCTTGATTAATACTCGTTTTGGTGGTTTATTGTACTGCGGTGGGTGGTTTGTTAGGATGGTCTGTGTGTTTTTTTGTTAAGCCAAATGGGAGATGCCAAGCTTGCTTGGGCATTGGCATGGCGAGTAAATGTGTTTTTCTATCTATGAGAAAAGAGTGCCTTAATGCTCGATGGGCAAATCGCTATTGTGTTAGTGCGAGGTGTTTGAGTTGTGGGGAAGGGTGTTTAAAGCTGTTGGATGGAACACCCGATATAAAATAATTCTGTCGGTACATACTCCTTATTATATATAGGAACGATTGTTTTGTTGTTCTTTTTGTTACCGATTTTCTAATTCCTGCTCGGTTTTTTACCCTAAATATCTCATTTTTAGGTGTTTATTTTTATTTGTATTGGGGTGGTTCGCTTGCTCGTTTCTCTTTTGCTCTTTTGCTCGTTACTCTTTTGTTCGCTTGCTCAATATGATTTTATTTGTACCTGAATTTGTTGTAATTCGCGCTTAATAAGCGTATTGGTAAAACTTTTGCGACAGCTGATTTTGCACTTAAGGTTGCTGTGATTTACATTTGGGTTTCTATTCGAGGTAATTAAGAGGGGAAAGTAGCAATAGGGTGGGGCTTGGGTTGTACTCGCAACTTGCAATGCGTTTAGTCAGCATCTGTTATTGGCAAGGTGTATTTTGACCCTTTTTCAATAATCTTCTTGTGTTAAACGTGGTGTGAATAATTTACAAAACGCATGCTGCTCGTTGTGTCCTTCTGGCTCAAAAGAAGGCTTTTAAGCAAGTAATTTGGTGCAATTTTCTGTCTTCCGTCCTTTTCTTTTGTCTGTTTTTCGGTGTGTTGCCTGCATTTAGCACCATTTAGCCTTTCTAGTTTGGTTGTCATCTCGTAATTTTTCAAGCCCAGTTACCTGCTTTTAGCCCCTAAAACTTCACTTTTTGGTGAATGTTTTGTCCTTTTGAGCCATGTTTTTAATGGTTCGAAAGGGCTTGGTATATCTCTTTGATGTGTATTTTTATGCTTATCGTCCTCGCATTTAGCCGCATTTTGCACTGCGTTTAGCACCAAAATGCATTGCGTTTAGCACCAAAATGCACTGCGTTTAGCGGCAAAATGCACTGTGTTTAGCACCAAAATGCACTGTGTTTAGCAGCAAGTGGCACAGGATCTGGTGTTAATTGTGTTTTTATGCAAAGGCGAATGTATCTTCTTGCATTTACAAAAAGCCCCATTTTGCATCACAACGAACCTTCGCGAGAATCGAATTTTTGCGGCAAGGTGGGCGCTTGGTTGGTAAAATGGCAGCCATAATGTTAAATTTTGTGCTTAAAACTTTACATAAGCGTGCCGAGCGTGGTGTTGTTGCGGTGCGTTTCTTTTCTTTTGTTGTGGGGTTTCTTTGTGGGGTTAGCTTTATTTGCCGTGCTTTGGGTTGGCTTTTCCCCATTGTGTAAGGTTAAACTTGCCTGTCTAGCCAAGCTGGTTTGTCTAGTTAGTTTAGCCTGTCTGGTCTTTGTGGTGTTAGTATTAGCATGGCCATTTTGTTAAACCATGCAATAGGGTTTAAGTCTTCAATGTGTTATTTGTTGCTCTGGTTGCACTCTAATTTTGTTCTCTTTGCGAAGTGTTTAATTTATATATATAAGGTGTAATGGTGTTTTTAAGCGTGCAAAGTGTTTTAATATGTTAAATATGGAACTAAATTGAATGTTTTTCTTGTGAATGTTTTGTGGGAAATGGAAAAGTGTATACCTTTGCATCCGCTTTCGGGAACGAAGTTCTTTGGGAGCGATTGAAAAAGAGT
>CAUPVH010000087.1:0-6454 GCA_963514635.1 uncultured Prevotella sp.
ATTCCATTTCGCGCGTTAGCTATACGCACTTCTTACCCGACAATATCATGCTGCGCGCGTTTACACATGTACAAACCGACCGCTTTTTCACTAAGGCCGAACGAACGCTGCCTGAGTGTTTCTCGCTGGTGTTTACGGCTGGCAACAACGAACTTCCTGTTCTGCGCGGACTGAACTTCAACAATGCCGAGCGCGCATTCATCGCAATGCCCACGGCTAAGAAAGACACCATAACCTATTGGATTAAAGACTCTGCGCTGATTAACCAAGACACGCTGCGCATGCAGATGCAATATTGGAGTACAGACACCACAGGGCAACTGCGCATGAAACAGGATACGATAGAGGTTCTTGCGAAAACGCCTTACACCAAAAGGCTGAAAGAAAAGCAAAAGAAAGCGGAGGAATGGAAGAAGGCACAAGACAAGGCGCAAAAGAAAGGGGAACCCTTTGAAACGGAAATGCGCCCCGAAGCGTTGAAGATGGAGGTGAAGGTGAACAACAGTATCGCTCCCGACGAGAACGTGCGAATAGAGCTGCCCACACCCTTGCTAAGTCTCGATTCGACAAAAGTGCACCTTTACAGCAAGCGCGACACGCTGTGGTATGAGGCCCGTTACAGGATTAGGGTGCGCGAGGGGGGCGACAGTTTGGCGCCCGTAGGGACCAATCTCTTGCACAAACGGTGGTTGGAGCTGCAAGCCGAGTGGAAACCAGGCGTGGAATACAGCTTTGAACTCGACTCGTTGGCACTCACCGACATCTACGGAACTGCGTCGGGCAAGATAAAGCAAGGCTTTAAGGTAAGAGAAGACAAGGAGTTTGCCACACTCGCCGTTTCGCTTACTGCGCTTACCGACTCTAATGTGGTGGTTCAGCTGCTCAACGAGCAAGATGGTGTGGTGAAACAAACACGCGCCTTAGCTGGTACGGCCAACTTCTACTACCTGCAACCCGCAACCTATTACCTGCGTTTGTTTGTAGACCGCAACGGGAACGGACGCTGGGACACGGGCGATTTCTATCGTGGAGAAGAACCCGAAACGGTGTATTACTTCCCCGAAGAAATAGAATGCAAGGCCAACTGGGACGCCACACGCACCTGGAACCCCACAGCCAAGCCGCTGAACGAGCAAAAACCTGGCAAGATTACCAAGCAAAAGCCCGATAAAGGCAAGAGCATAAAACGCCGAAATAGAGAACGTGCACTGGAATTGGGCATACCCTTACCACCCGAATTAAGATAAATCTCTTTGCCCTAAGGCTAAAAACATAGCGCCCCGAACTGCTAATTGCAACACAGCGCATGCGGAAAATGGGGCGCAAACACATAATGAAACAAGAAAAAGGGGAAGGATTAACAGTCCTTTCCCCATATAAATAACCAGCGATGCAAAGCCAAAGGACATCGCATCGCACATAAAAGACCTAACGAGATGAAGAAGGTAAAGTTGGCACTAGTGTTGGTTGCGCTACTGATGGCCGTACAAATGCAGGCACAATGCACATTTCGGAACACCGCTTTTAAGTCGGGCGAGTTTCTCACTTACAACCTTTACTACAACTGGAAGTTTGTTTGGGTGAAGGCTGGCACGGCATCCATGTCGGTAGTACAAAGCGTTTACGGTGGCAAGCCTGCCTATCGGGGCAGCCTTATCACGCGTGGAAACAGCAAAGTAGACCATTTCTTCGTACTCCGTGATACACTTATGTGCTATTCGTCGCTCGACATGGCACCGCTTTACTACCGAAAAGGCGCGCGCGAAGGCAGCCGATACACCGTAGACGAGGTGTTTTACAGCTATCCCGACGGCAGCAAGTGCCACGTTAAACAGCACTGCCAAACCCACGATGGAAACCATCTGTGGGACAATCGCACGCTAGACGAATGCGTGTTCGACATGATGAACATCTTTCTTAGGGCGCGTTCGTTCAACCCCGAAGGCTGGAAAAGCGGCAACGAAATACCTTTTACCGTGGCCGAAGGCGATGGTTTTATTCCTGCAACGCTTAGATATAACGGCAAAACGGTGGTTAAAGGAGACGATGGCGTGAAGTATCGTTGCCTGGAACTGGCCTACATCGAGCGCAAACCCAATAGAAAGCCCAAGGAAATTGCCCGATTCTTCGTAACCGACGACAGCAACCACGTTCCTGTTCGCATAGACATGAACCTTAAATTCGGCAGTGCCAAGGCTTTTGTTGTGGGCATGAAAGGGCTGCGAAGTGCCGTTTCTTCGACCGAGAAATAAAGAATGCTGGGCCAGAAACAGGGAACAACTAGGCCACAAGAAGACCTACAAACAGGAGGACAACAAGGGTTTGTCAGAACAAACCGAACCCCAGAAAAGCAATACAACAAATAAAAAACCACCCATACAATGGCGCAAAACGATCAGGGGTTAACCCCCATGATGAAGCAATTCTACTCTTTCAAGGCCAAACATCCCGATGCCTTGTTGCTTTTCCGTTGCGGCGACTTCTACGAAACATACAGCGAAGATGCCGTAGAGGCGTCGCGCGTGCTGGGAATTACCCTCACCAAACGCAACAACAAAGGCAATACCGATGCCACAGAGATGGCCGGCTTTCCCCATCATGCGCTCGACACCTATCTGCCTAAGCTCATCAGGGCGGGCAAACGCGTGGCTATATGCGACCAACTGGAAGACCCCAAACTAACAAAAACGCTCGTAAAACGCGGCATAACCGAACTGGTTACGCCAGGAGTGGCAATGGGCGACACCGTACTTAACTATAAGGAAAACAACTTCTTGGCAGCCGTTCACTTCGGGAAAACGGCTTGCGGCGTGGCTTTTCTCGACATTTCTACGGGCGAATTTATCACCGGACAAGGCTCGTTCGACTATGTAGAAAAGCTTCTGGGCAGCTTTGCACCCAAGGAAGTGCTGTACGAACGCAACCACAAGAAGGACTTTGAACGCTATTTTGGCAACAAACACATTGTATTCGAACTAGATGATTGGGTGTTTACCGAACAAACGGCGCGCCAAAAGCTGCTTAAACACTTTGGAACGAAGAACCTAAAAGGTTTTGGTGTTGAGCATGTTCAAAGCGGAGTGGTGGCCGCTGGCGCCATCATGCAGTACTTAGAGATTACGCAACACACCAATATCGGCCACGTAACCTCGCTCGCACTCATAGAAGAAGACCGCTATGTGCGACTAGATAAGTTCACCATTCGGTCGCTCGAACTGATACAACCCATGCAAGAAGACGGTGCATCGCTGTTGAATGTGATAGACCGAACCGTCACTGCAATGGGCGGACGCTTGCTAAGACGATGGCTGGTGTTCCCACTGAAAGAGGTTAAGCCCATCGAACAACGGCTCGATGTGGTGGATTACATCTTCCGTTATCCCGAATTTCGCACCCTACTCGATGAGCAACTGCACCGCATTGGCGACCTAGAACGCATTATTTCGAAGGTTGCCGTTGGTCGTGTGTCGCCTCGCGAGATGGTACAACTTAAAAATGCGCTGCTAGCCATACAGCCTTTGAAGATTGCTTGCCTTGAAGCGGACAACGAAACGATACGCCAGATAGGCGAACAAATGAACCTTTGCGAAAGTCTGCGCGACAGAATTGAACACGAAATACAACCCGACCCACCGCTGGTGGTGAATCGTGGCAACGTTATTGCCGAGGGGTTTAGTCCTGAACTAGACGAACTACGCAACATATCGCGTGGCGGACGCGATTTCCTCATCGACATTCAGCAACGCGAAGCCGAGGCAACAGGCATCAGTAGCCTTAAAATTGGCTACAACAACGTGTTTGGTTACTACCTCGAAGTGCGCAATACCTATAAAGATAAGGTGCCGGAAGAGTGGGTTAGAAAGCAAACTTTGGCCCAAGCCGAACGCTACATCACGCAAGAATTGAAGGAATATGAGGAGCGAATATTGGGTGCCGACGAGAAAATTCAGTCGCTGGAAGAACGTCTTTTCAACGAATTGGTTACGGCTACGCAAGAGTTTATCCCCCAAATACAAATCAATGCCAACGTGGTGGCGCGGCTCGACTGCCTGCTTAGTTTCGCCAAAACCGCCGAAGAGAACCGTTATGTGCGCCCCGTGATTGAAGATAGCGACGCGTTGGACATACGCCAAGGCCGACATCCCGTTATCGAAACGCAGCTACCACTAGGCGAACACTACGTGCCCAACGACATTCAGCTCGATACCGAACGCCAACAGATAATCATTATCACCGGTCCGAACATGGCTGGTAAGTCTGCTTTGCTCAGACAAACGGCTCTTATCGTGCTACTTGCGCAGATAGGCAGCTTTGTTCCTGCCGAAAGTGCGAGCGTTGGACTGGTAGATAAAATCTTTACGCGCGTGGGGGCGAGCGACAATATCGCGCAAGGCGAGTCTACTTTCATGGTAGAAATGACCGAAGCATCGAACATTCTCAACAATGTTTCGCCCCGTTCGCTGGTTCTTTTCGACGAGTTGGGGCGCGGAACGTCCACGTACGACGGCATCAGCATTGCTTGGGCCATCGTGGAATACCTGCACGAGCAACCCAAAGCGCGCGCCCGAACGCTCTTTGCCACCCATTATCACGAACTAAATGAAATGGAAAAGAACTTTAAGCGCATTAAGAACTTCAACGTTAGCGTGAAAGAGCTTAACGGGAAGGTTATCTTTATGCGCCGTTTGGAACGCGGCGGCAGCGAACATTCGTTTGGTATACACGTGGCCGACATCGCTGGAATGCCCAAAAGCATTGTGAAAAGGGCTAACACCGTGCTTAAACAGCTTGAAAACGACAACGCACAGGTGGGCGGAACCGTGAGTAAACCCAGTGTTAAGCACTTAGACGAAAGTCGCGAGGGCATGCAACTAAGCTTTTTCCAACTAGACGACCCTGTACTTTCGCAAATTCGCGACGAGATTCTTGGTCTCGATATCAACAACCTCACGCCTATGGAGGCGCTTAATAAGCTGAACGACATAAAGAAGATTGTGGGCGGATAGGGAAAAGGTGAAGTAAAGGTGAAAGGGTGAAAAGGTGAAAAAATGGCTACGCCTGCTAATGAAAAAGTATGGCTAGTCTAGGCTAGGAAAACTTGAAGAACTAGATATACTAGCCCACTAGCTTACTAAACCTAATGCACGTAACCCCATTAACTCGTTAACGAACTAAGAACAGGAGCAACCTCCAACTACACTACGACATGGGCAAACATGGGCAGTGGGGCTTTATATTCAACACCTATGAAACCTTTTAAGCAAATATTTAGCGGAGCACTTACACCGCAAACCGCGTTTTGGTTGGGCCTCTCCGTATTGGCCTTACCCAATATTTGTTTGGCCTACACCGAGCCCTTGCCCTTGATTTCGCGTCTTGTAGGCATTGCATTGCCCCTATCTGCCTACGCCGCCTTACTCACATTGTGGTGCAAACCGGGCCGAACACTGTGGTGGCTCTTTCCCCTAGTGTTCCTTTCTGCCTTCCAAATGGTGCTGCTTTATCTTTACGGTCATTCGGTTATCGCCGTAGACATGTTCTTAAACCTCATTACCACCAACCCCAACGAGGCCGGCGAACTGCTCAACAACTTGCTGCCAGGAATGGTTTTCGTCATTGTTCTCTATGTGCCAACATTGCTCTTGTCGGCCATATCGGGCTTTTGCGGTGGGCATCTGTCGGCTAATTTCACCCATAAAGTACGGCGTTCGGCATGCATTTTGGGCATTGTAGGCTTATGCTTGGCTGGTTTTGCGCTTGCCAACGGCTTTCGTCCTTCACTGCATCTCTATCCACTTAACGTGTTCGAGAACATCCGTTTGGCCATCGTTCGCACCCAAAGAACAGCACACTATCAGCAAACCGCTGCCCAATTTAAGTTCCATGCCACACCCACTCACCCCAATTCGGAGCGCGAGATATATGTACTTGTGATTGGCGAAACGGCTCGTGCACCTCAGTTTAGGCTCTACGGCTATCCGCGCAACACCACTCCACTGCTCTCCGCCCTACCTATCTACGCGTTCGACCACGCTTTGAGCCAATCAAACACCACGCACAAGAGCGTTCCCATGCTGCTATCGCCCGTATCGGCCGTCAATTACGACAGCATTTACACGCGAAAAAGTCTCTTGGCTGCCTTTCGCGAGGCGGGTTTTCACACCGTATACCTCTCCAACCAACTACCCAACTACTCATTTATCGACTTCTTTGGGCAACAAGCCAACCAATGGCAGTTTATAAAAGAAGACAAACCCCACACCTACGACGGCTACGACAAACGTCTTCTGCCACTGGTAGACAGTGTGCTGGCCTGCAAACGTCAGAAACAACTCATCGTTTTGCACACTTATGGGTCGCATTTCGAATACCGCAAGCGTTATCCGCACAACGAAGGGGCATTCTTTCCCGACGAAAACAGCGATGCCAAACCCCAAAATCGCGTTGAGTTGGT
>CAUPVH010000088.1:0-6422 GCA_963514635.1 uncultured Prevotella sp.
TTTACGCGATAATTAAAGCCCGGAACATCGAGAGCGGCGTAAAATCCACACTCGGTATTGGCCTTAGGATTGTCGCCACCGCAGGTCACAGGGCGTGTATTGTCTAGCTGATGACAATAGTCGGTCATGTCTTTCGCCCTTTGTGCGCCCTCTTTGTTCCATTGTTCGGGAATTTCGTTACCAATGCTCCACATCACGATAGAGGGGTGGTTGCGATGTCCGCGTATAAGGTTTTCGAGGTCCTTGCGCCACCATTGGTCGTAAAACTGGTTGTAGCCGTTTTTCACTTTGGGTTCTTTCCATGCGTCGAAACTCTCGGCCATCACCATCATACCCATCGAGTCGCACACTTGCATCTGCATTTGCGACGGCATGTTGTGGGAGGTACGAATGGCATCTACGCCCATATCCTTCATCAAACGTATCTGACGAATGATGGCTGCCTTGTTAACGGCTGCACCCAAAGGACCTAAATCGTGGTGCAAACACACGCCCTTAAACTTACGCGACTGGCCGTTTAGCTGGAAACCATGCTCTTTACTAACGGCCACAGTGCGTATTCCCACGCGTTGGCGTAGGCGGTCGGCCAGTTTGTTGCCTTGATATAGGCTTACTTCGAGCGTGTAAAGATAGGGTTGT
Source organism: uncultured Prevotella sp. (assembly GCA_963514635.1). Classification (GTDB taxonomy): domain Bacteria; phylum Bacteroidota; class Bacteroidia; order Bacteroidales; family Bacteroidaceae; genus Prevotella. Next base: position 640 of record CAUPVH010000088.1, read on the forward strand.
TCGGGGCTCCATGCCTTGGCATTGGCCACATTCAGCTGTACAGCAGCCGTGCCTTGGGCGTTGGCCGTAAGGTTTTTCTGCGCCACAGCACGGCCGTTTGCATCGAGCAATCTCACTGCAAGGCGTGCACCAGCCTTTCCTTTGGGCGTTGTTGCCTGCGTTTCTACATACACCTGTGCCTTACTTCCTGCAAGATTTACCGTTTTAAAAATAGTTGACCAGGGGTCTATACGGGCATCGCCTGCCGTGATGAGCGTTACAGGACGATAAAGACCTGCGCCTGGATACCAACGGCTGCTTTCCTCTTGGTTGTTCAGCAGCACGCGAACTTCGTTTACGCCACTCTTCACGTAGGGCGAAATGTCTAGTCGGAACGCGTTGTAGCCATACATCCAGCGACCTGCCTCGCGCCCGTTGACATAGACAACGGGTTCGCTCATGGCCCCATCGAAATAGAGCGTGGTATGCTTTGTGCCGGCGGGTAGCCTGAAAGTGGTACGATACTCTCCCTTACCAATCCACGGCAAAGCACCCGAACGCCCCGTATGGTCTATGGCTTCGGTTTGTCCGTCTTGCTCGATAGCTAGGTGTTGAATGTCCCATTTCCGGTCGAAAGGCCCCGTTATGGCCCAATCGTGCGGCACATCAACCTGCTGCCAATCCTTTCCGTCGCGCGAGAATTGCCACTTGTCGAGGTTTCGTTCCTGTCTGATTTGCGCCTGCGCAACCGATGCGAGGGCAAGAAAAGCTAAGATAAGCGTTTGTTTCATTGTTGTTTTTGAGGTTTATGGAGTGAGCTACGGCAGGTCTTTTCCTTGGCCATTGCCGTAGTTTGGGCTTGTTTTGCCCTGTGGTTTCGTTATTTTGCAGCTTGCCCCTTGCCTTTTCTGCGCATGCAATAGATGCCGATGGCGATGAAGGGGAGCGAGAGAATCTGACCCATATTGAGGGGCATACCGCTTTCAAAGTCTACTTGTATGTCCTTGGTATATTCGATAAAGAATCGGAATGTGAAGATGAGCGTGAGGCAAAGTCCGAAGAAGAAACCCGTACCCACACGCTGTGGATGCTTGCGATAGAGCCAAATACCCACGAAGAAGAACACGAAATAGGCGATGGCCTCGTACAACTGCCCCGGATGGCGCGGCATCTTATCCACCCTTTCGAAGATAAACGCCCAAGGCACATCGGTTACTTTGCCGATGATTTCCGAGTTCATGAGGTTGCCTAAACGGATAAAGCAGGCCGTTATGGGGGTGGCAATGGCGATATTATCGAGCACTTGCCACAGGTTTAGCCGCGTTCGGCGGTAGTAAAGGTAAAGGGCAACGATGAGTCCGATGGTTCCGCCGTGCGATGCCAGCCCTTCGTAGCCCACGAATTTCCATCCTCCACCAGGCAAAAAGTGGATGGGCACAATCATTTCGATGAAGTGTTGCCAGCTGGTTAGGTAGTATTCGGGCTGGTAGAACAGGCAATGACCTAGTCGTGCGCCCAAAAGTATGCCGAAAAAGCAATAAAGGAAGAGCGGGTCGAAGTACTCGTCCTTTATCTTTTGCTGCTTGTAAAGGCGCTGTACGATGAAGTAGGCCAGCACAAGACCAATGAGCCAGCACAAGGAGTACCAGCGAACGGAGAACCCAAAGAGGTGAAAAGCCTCTACATCGGGGTTCCAAAGGATGTAGTTAAGGTGTGATAACATTTGTCTTTATTTAGATTTTAGGCGTGCGCAATGGGGGTTTGCGCAACGCGTTCTGTGCCATTTTAGCGGTTATCTTCTTCCATTTTAGCGGCTGTATGCTGCCATTTTAGACGAATAACTCCTTGTTGGTGCAAATTGGTTAGCACCACATCGGCATCAACAAGGCACCATTCGACCTAATGCGAAACGGACTTTGGCGAGCCATACACGATGGTGCGGAGCGAGAGATAGGCGCACATCGGGTATGATTGCAGCCCATTTCGCCCAGCAAAAGAACTATACGTTGAACCTAAAATGCATGATGTCGCCATCTTGCACCACGTAGTCTTTACCCTCGATGCCTAACTTTCCGGCTTCGCGCACGGCCGATTCCGAACCATATTCGATGTAATCGTCGTACTTAATAACCTCTGCGCGGATAAATCCTTTCTCGAAATCGGTGTGAATAACGCCTGCGCATTGGGGCGCTTTCCAACCGCGGTGGTAGGTCCAAGCCTTTACTTCCATCTCGCCGGCCGTGATAAAGGTTTGCAAATTGAGCAAGGCGTAGGCCTTTTTGATGAGTCGGTTAACGCCACTTTCTTCCAAACCCAGCTCGTCGAGGAACATTTGCTTGTCCTCATAGCTTTCTAGCGAGGCGATGTCTTCTTCGGTTTTGCCCGCAATAACCAGCACTTCGGCCCCCTCGGCCTTAGCCACTTCTTCCACCTTTCGGCTGTAATCGTTGCCTGTTTTGGCCGCGGCCTCGTCTACATTGCATACGTACAGCACGGGTTTTGCGGTAAGTAGGAAGAGGTCGTGTGCGGCTTGCTGCTCCTCTTTGCTTTCGAATGTCACGTTGCGGGCATTCATTCCCTTCTCCAACACCTCCTTATAGGCCGTCAGTACGGTAACGTTCAGCTTGGCATCCTTGTTTCCTGCGGCCGCAGCCTTTTGGTCTTTGGCCAGTCGGGCCTCGATGGTTTCGAGGTCTTTCAGCTGCAATTCGGTGTCGATTATTTCTTTATCGCGTATGGGATCGATGGTTCCGTCTACGTGTGTGATGTTTTCGTCGTCGAAACAACGCAGTACATGTATCACGGCATCGGTTTCGCGGATGTTTCCCAAGAACTTATTTCCCAGTCCTTCGCCTTTTGATGCGCCCTTAACAAGCCCTGCGATGTCTACTATTTCGCACGTTGCGGGCACTATTCTGCCAGGATGTACAATCTCGGCGAGGCGTGTTAGGCGTTCGTCGGGCACGGTAATAACGCCCACATTGGGCTCGATGGTGCAGAAAGGGAAGTTAGCTGCCTGTGCCTTCGCACTTGAAAGGCAATTGAAGAGGGTGGACTTGCCCACGTTGGGCAGCCCTACTATACCACATTTTAATGACATGTCTTGTTGTTTACAATTATATATATAATGTGCAAAGTTAGTGCAGAAATTCGAGAAACACGAATAAAAGTGGTATGGTTTGCGGCAAAGAGTCTATGATAAGTGGCTGATTTTAATATTCAAAGGTGTTTTGGGGTCGCTCATGCGTAGGGTTGTCCTTGTTTTATACAGCCCTGTTCTTCATATTCAAAGGTGTTTTTGGGTTGTTCTTGCGTGGGTTGTTCTTGCTTTATGCAGCCCCGTTCTTCATATTCAAAGGTGTTTTTGGGTTGCTCTCGCGTAGGGTTGCCCTTGCTTTGTGCAGCCCTGTTCTTCATATTCAAAGGTGTTTTTGGGTTGCTCTTGCGTGGGTTGCCCTTGCTTTGTGCAGCCCCGTTCTTCATATTCAAAGGCGTTTTTAAGCGGCTACAGCGTGGGGTTAGGCCCGCTTTTATGCAGCCCCATCAACGCTTGATGATGCCATTGGTTACAGATGTTCAACGTTTATCATGGCAAACAGGCAGACATCTCGCGATGTCTGCACTGCCAATGTCCGCCGGCATCAGTCGGCGTATCATGCTTTTCTTGTATTTACCCTGGTCAGGGGGTCACTTTAAACCTGGTGTAAGTTGCTATCTCCTCGTTATTCTTCTGTTTAGACAGTTTATTTTCTTCAATAGTGAACTTAAAGGCGTCTTTGCGCACAGCCTTTTCTTCTTGTACTTCAACAAATAGTGAGTCGTTCTTAACGGTAAACTTTCCTTCCTCCACTTTTGCCTCTTTATTGTTGAGGTCGTTGGTCTTTAAGTAAGTACCGTCTTCTTTGTAGACTTCGTAAACGGGACCGGGTTGCTCAGGTACTACCTCACCATTCTCTTCGCCAACTTTCTCTGCGATGTTTTGTTTCCAAGTTCCTACGATGGCACTAACTTCTTTCTTTTTCTTAACTGGCACTTCGTCGTCGTCGCTTGAACATGACGAGAAGGTAACTCCCATAAAAAGGATGGCTACTAGGGCTAGAAAGCCCAACAGGGCCTTGTCAAATGTTGTTTTTTTCATGATTGATATGTTTAATAAATACTTTTATCGTTTGCAAAGTTACGACATTTTATGTAATCAAAAAAGAAAAGGAGTGCTTTTTCTGTTGCTCCTTATGTTAAAAATCCACATTGGATAAAAAGCGTCTAGTAGATTATTCAGATTGTAACAACTAGTGTTCGGTTTGTAAGAAAAGTCCTGTTGACGAGTTAACGGGCTAAGAAGTTGATGAATAGACAAGTAGATGAGTGGAGAAATGGAACAATTGACCAGTTGACCAGTTGACGAGTTAACCTGTTAACGAGTTAACAAGTAGACAAAATTTAGTTGATGCGTAGAGAAGATGATGTTGACAAGAAACAGCGTTAATGGGCTAACGAGCAAGTTTTTTGTTAAGAAATACGATACAAAAACAAGCTGAACAGCCCTACATGAGCCAGCCAACGAAATGCCATTGCCACCTACTTGGCAACCAAACGCTTGTCAACTCGTACCCTTGCTACCTGCCAACTCACTTATTGCCAATCTTCTTTGCAAACTCCCACACCACAATTCCGGCCGCAACCGACACGTTGAGCGAGTGTTTGGTGCCAAACTGGGGTATTTCCAGACAGCCGTCGCAGCGGTCTACCACTGTTTGTTGCACGCCTTTCACCTCGTTTCCCAGCACAACGGCGTAACGTTCGCCCACGTTGGTTTGCAGATTTTGCAGCATGGTAGAGCCTGCCACTTGCTCCACGGCAAGCACTTTGGTTGCATTGGCGTGCAATTCGTCAACGGCATCGGTGGTTTCGGCAAAGTATTTCCACGTCACACTATCCTCAGCGCCCAAAGCCGTCTTATGAATTTCTGCGCTTGGCGGTGTTGCCGTGATGCCACAAAGATAGACGGCCTCAACACGAAAGGCATCGCACGAACGCAATACCGAACCTACATTGTGCAACGAACGCACGTTATCTAACACCACCACTAGCGGCAACTTGCTGGATGCCTTAAATTCGTCCACCGTCAAGCGGTGCATTTCTATGGTTTTTAATTTACGCAAAGCTCAATAATGTTTTTTGTTTGTGAATTGTTCAGCTCTCGAGTTGAAGTGGTCTATACCTTTAATACCTCCATCAATAGCGTGATACTTATTATCTTCGTGTTACGGACAACAAACCAAGATAAACACTCCGCTCCGGTACGAAGCACTACACAAAGTTACGACATAATTTGAAATATTGTCCCATTTATCAGTGGCAAAACGCGGTTATCCCTCTAAAAGTAACACAAACCCATAAACAGATCCACCCATATAGCTACCGACCCACAAACCCATCAACCCATCAACTTATCCACTCATAAACTCATGAACTCACAAACTCAAACACTTACCCACTAATATACTTACCATCGCACAAACTTACCAATCCACAAGCCTACCCACTCATAGACTTACTAAATCACAAACTCAAACACTTACCCACTGATATACTTACCATCTCACAAACTTACCAGCCCACAAGCTTACCCACTTATAAACCTACTAACTCACAAACTCATCAACTCAAAACCTTAAATTCTTGCGATAGATTTTACAAAACGCATTATTTTCGCCACCCATTCTAGCGAAAAATAGGGCTAAAAAGCAAGCAATTGGCCGCGGATTCCGCCTTACGGGTTTCTGTTTTAGTCCATTTTTAAG
>CAUPVH010000089.1:0-6411 GCA_963514635.1 uncultured Prevotella sp.
TGGAATCGCGCTCCGCATTCTGTGCAACCTGCTCCATCTCCGACGAATGCTCGCACAGTTCTTCATAGTGTTCCTTGTTCGCACTGCGGCCTCCTGCGGCATAACGCGTAAGCAAACGATGCACCATCGTGTCGGGATAACGGCGTATAGGACTGGTGAAATGCGTGTAATAATCGAAGGCCAGGCCGAAGTGACCAATGTTATGGATGCTGTATTTGGCCTTCATCATGGCGCGAAGGGCGATGGTTTCGATGAGGTTTTGCTCGCGTTTGCCCGCCACCTCGTCCATTAGCTTATTCAACGAGCGCGAAGTTTCGCCCTTAGTGCTCGTTGTTTTCAGCTTATAACCAAACTTCATGATAAACTCGCGCAAGGTTTCGAGCTTCTGCGGGTCGGGATTATCGTGTATGCGATAAGGCAAAGTTTTGGGCGTTCGCCCACCTTTGGGCTTGCCTACGCTCTCGGCCACGGTTTTATTGGCCAAGAGCATAAACTCTTCTATCAGCTTATTGGCATCCTTCGAACGCTTGAAATAGGCGCGAATGGGCTTGCCTTGTTCGTCTACATCGAAGTGAAGTTCTTCGCGGTCGAACTTTACAGCCCCGTTCTTAAATCGCTTTTCGCGCAGTTTCTTGGCCAACTTGTCTAGCATAATCAGGCTGTCGGCGTTCTCACCTTTATATCCTCCCTTCGGTGCTGGCGGTGCAGGGTCGCCCGTTCCGTCAACAACACCGTTGTCTTCCAGTATTTGTTGCACCTCTTCGTAGGCATATCGCCTATCGCTTTTTATCACGGTGTGCACGATGCGGTAAGCCTTTATGTCGGCGTTTTCGTCCATGTTGAAGATAACACTATAAGCCAACTTCTCTTCATCGGGGCGAAGTGAGCAGATAAAGTTACACAGCCGTTCGGGCAACATGGGTATGGTGCGGTCTACAAGATACACACTTGTGGCGCGTTTCATGGCCTCTTTATCGATGATGCTGCCCTCGGTAACGTAATGACTCACGTCGGCTATGTGCACGCCCACCTGCCAAAGGCCCTTATCGAGCATGCGAATAGACAGCGCATCGTCGAAATCCTTGGCATCTCGCGGGTCGATGGTGCAGGTAAACACGTTGCGGAAGTCTTCGCGTTCGTCGTAATCCTTCTGCGTTATCTCGGCCGAAATGCGTTCGGCAGCCTCTTCTGCCGCCTTGGGATAAGTGTAGGGCAAGCCATATTGGGCCAAGATGGCGTGCATCTCGACATCGTTTTCGCCCGTAGGGCCAAGCACATCAATAACTTCTCCCATGATATTTTTGTGTTCGGCATCGGGCCATTGGGTTATTTTCACCACGGCCTTATCACCCGTTTTGCCGCCTTTAAGCTTACGTTTAGGCACGAAGATGTCGTGTACATATAGGTTTTCGGGGGTTACGAGGAACGCCATGTCGCGTTCAACCCGCAGTTTTCCCACCACTTGGTCTTTGGCACGTTTCAGTATTTCGATAACCAACGCCTCCTTGATATGTCGTTTGCGGCGCGCCATCAGCTGCACGCGAACACGGTCTCCGTTAAGTGCCGACTTGGAGTTTCGCTCACTTACGAAGATGGGCAATGAGCCATCGTCGGGTACGAACGAGTTTTTGCCGTTGGTTTTGCGCACGAAACGGCCTTCGAGCACCTGTCCGGCCTGATTCAGTCGATACGAACTGTCGGTCACTTTGGTCAAGAAGTCGTCCCAAGCCATCTCTTCCATTACGTCGATGGCCAACATCTTGAGCGGATGCGTGTCGAGTTTCAGGTTCTTGAAGATTTCTTTAAAGCTGAAAGTCTTCTCCGGATGTTGCTCGAAAAACTGTTGTAGCCTTTCGGCCACCTGCTTTTTGGTGAGGCGCTTGCCTCCTTTCTTTCCTTTTCCCATATTCGGCTGTTGTTTATGGCTTATCTAAATTAAAGGGCATTATCTGCCATGCAGCACGCCCGTATTCTCATCAGTGTTGGTTATGCGCTTGTTCCCTGCGGTCTTGGCTTTGCCAAAATCGAGATTGAACGACACGTTTATCATCAATATGCGCCGCAGATTTCTGGAATACGCCAGTTTATTTGCAGGCGCAATACGCGACAGGTTCTCCACTTCGGTGGTATAAAGGGTGGTGAATGGGTTCGCCACCACTAACTGTACCGCCCATTTGTCCTTGTTATATCCAAGAGCTATATTATGGCTAGCCTCTTCTTTTTCTAGCGTTTCGCCCCACAAGCTATGCCGACTCGTCTCCATTTCGGCTGCCAAAAGCCACTGTTTATACATGGCTAGCAACTGCCCACGCATCCCCCAGTTGGAATGAGTGTGGGTGTAATGGTTGCCATTGCTGACGAATCGGTTGAAGAATGGCGTTACTTGAAGGGAAATCCAATCGCCAAGTGGGTGGAGTTTAAAATCAACGTGGGTGTTAATTCGGTGGAAACCGCGTTGATTGTTCATCGTTCGCACAAAACGTTCGTTCTCTAATAGCGTTTCTTCCATAATGGGTTTGTGGTCGTAACTGTACCTTCCGTACAGACCAACATTCAGCCATTTCGTTGCCCAATCTACGGAGAAACTGTTCGACACGAAAGTAACTGCTTTTAGATTTGGGTTTCCACGTCTTAGCTGATAAATGTCAATGTCTTGCGAAACGTCGCTCAAATTAGAGAGCGAAGGCGAATAACCCGACACATATCCTGTGTATTTTATCACCAAGCTGTTTGTCACATTGTAAGCAAGCGATAGCCTAGGCCGAAAGATTAGCGAGCTAAGGCTGTTGTCTGCCTGACTATTGTATATCCGCATTGCCCCCAATCCCAAGGTATAAGTTAGTTTCCCCAGTTTAGAAAGCCACTCGGTATAAAGGTAAGTCTCCGATGTATTCAGCTTAACTAAACTCTCTATTGTTCCACCGTAACTGTTTTTGGTGTACATCTGCGTATGCTTAACTCCGAAAGAAAGCTTGCTGCGGTTGAATATCTTCTCGTATATGCCTTCGGCGATGAGCGAAGACTTATGCCCCGTTGTTTCGGAAACGAGGTCTTGGGCATTGTGTCTAGCCTCAAACAAAGTGTATTTACGAGTACTTCCACTACCGATATAAGTGCCAACGAGGTCGAAATAGATAGTCTGCTGGTGAGGTAGCATGGTATGAAAGTACAGGTCTAACGAGGGCGAATTGTCGTGCGTGCGCATAAAGTCGTTGATGCGATAGGTTTTGCTCTCCGTATATAAAGTGCTAATCCTATCGGCAGTGGAGTTCGGCACGTGGTTATACCGATCTCGAAATATAACACTGAACACGCTCTTATTAACCGCGTAGCTATACCATAGAGAGAAATCAAAGTTATTGAACTTAACTTTTGTGGGGTCGCCTATCTCCCTGTTGGTTAAAGTTCGGTCGTTATAGTGGTATGTTTCGGTATTCTCCCTAATCCATTTCAGGTCACGTCTGTTCCACCATGCCATCGCTTTCAGTTCCGATTTGCCTTCATGATAGTTGGCAGACAGCTGATATTCGCCAAAGCCCAGCATCGAAATGCCGTTGGTTAAGTCGCCACTAACATTGCCTCCCCTTTCCTTATATTTAACGATAATGTCGATAACGGCTGCCGCACCTGCATAGCGCGCGCCAGGCATATCGTGATATTCCACTCTTAGAACATCGTGTGGGCGAATGGACTTTATCTCTGCAACAGTTGTTTTCACGCCATTGATGCGCAATTGAACTGGCTCGCCCGTAGATGTACGTATAGTATTGTCGATGGTGTTGAGCCTAATTCCAGACAATTGCATGTTTCGCAATAGGCCAAATCCATTGGTAGCAGCTTTCAATTGGAACTTGGAAGGGATGATAATCTTACGATCTATCTTTTGTATTTCACGTTGCCCCACCACCTCTACTTCTTGCACCGTGCGTTCAACAGGCAGCATGGTTATCTCACCCAAATATAAATCATGGACTACATTCTCCAATCTTACATGATAATCGGCATAGCCAAGATAAGTTACTAAGAGGTTGTCGAAGTGTTTATCCTTGTTAACGGCTAAACCAAAACGACCATTTGCATCACTGATTGCATTTTGTTTTTCTTTTGTTCCATCCGAGACGAGACTCACAACGGCACCTTCCAAGGGATGACCAGCCTCATCTTGAACTAGGCCTGTAATGTTTATCTGTGCATTAAGGCTAGTCCATAACACAAGAAAAAACAAAAGCAAGAGAGTTTTTTGCATACCATTTGTGTATTAAATTTGTTATAAGATTACTGTCAAACGTTGGTCAAAAGTAGGCGTTTTATTCCGAGTACAAAAGCTATTGCAACCAAAACTGCGGTGCGTTACGCATTTTTAACACCGCGATAAATAGCCTTGTTCCCCTTCCATACGCCATCAAACATCTGTTGTTCTTTTATTCCATACTTGTCATATCTTACCGCAAAGTAACAAAAAAGATGTGAGATAAAAGGAGCATTTTACAAAAACTTCTTTGAAGTCTGCGCATTTTATTGTACATTTGCAAGTTAAAGCACGGATACGTTCGGCTTAAACCGCCCTTTTTCTAACCTTGCCCACGCGCAAGTAAGCCCCAAGCCATGCGGCTGAGGCTTTTGAAAAAAGGCAAAAAGAACAAAAACAGCAAATAATATACATAGCACATGTCTGCAGTGATAATAAAGAAAGTCTGCACCAAAAGCGACTTAAAGGCGTTCATCGACCTACATTACGACCTATACGAGGGTAACGAGTATGACGCGCCAAACCTGTTCAGCGACGAGATGAATACGTTGAGCAAAGACAAGAACGCGGCTTTCGACTTCTGCGAGGCCGAATATTTCCTCGCCTACAAAGAAGGAAAGTTGGTTGGGCGCGTTGCCGCCATCATCAACCACAGCGCCAACAAGAAGTGGGATCGCAAAAGCGTGCGCTTCGGATGGATAGATTTCATCAACGACCGAGAAGTGTTAGAGGCGTTACTTCATGCCGTAGAAGAGTATGGACGCTCAAAAGGAATGCGCTCTATCGTGGGTCCGCTGGGCTTTACCGACATGGATCCAGAAGGCATGCTCACTACAGGCTTCGACCAACTAGGCACCATGCCCACCATATATAATTATGAGTACTACCCCCAACTGATGGAAAGTATCGAAGGCTTTGAGGTGGACAATCACTATGTGGAGTACAAGCTGATGGTGCCCGACGAAGTTCCAGAGAAGTTTGCCAAGATTGCCGACATGATACAAAAGCGTTATAGCCTAAAAATAAAGAAGCTTACACGCGACGATGTATTCAAAGGAGGGTACGGCAAACGCATCTTCGACCTCGTGAATAAGACCTACGGACACCTATACGGCTACTCGGAACTTACCGAGAAGCAGATGGATCAGTACGTAAAGCTGTACTTCCCTATGGCCGACCTAGACCTTATCACACTTGTTGAAGACGAGGCGGCCGACAATAAACTCGTAGGACTGGGCATTTCCATCCCCTCGTTAACGCGCGCCTTGCAAAAATGCCGTCGCGGAAGACTAACGCCCTTCGGTTGGTGGCACGTGCTAAGGGCCATCAAATACCACAAAACAAAGGTGGTAGACCTGCTGCTCATCGGCGTTTTGCCCGAATATCGCATGAAAGGCGTCAACTCGCTGCTCTTCGCCGACCTTATTCCGCGCTACCAAAAGTACGGATTTGAATGGGGAGAAACACAGGTGGAGATGGAAACCAACTCGAAAGTACAAAGCCAATGGGAGTGGTTAGACGCTAGCATCCACAAAAGACGCAAGTGTTACATCAAGACTTTCTAACGCAGGGGCGCACCATAAAAGAGCCAATTAGTAGACACCACAAAAGAAGATGAATAAGAAAAAGACACCTAATAATCAACAAGAGATGACATTCGAGCCAGCCAACACGGCAAGTTCGAACGCAAACAACACGCCCACATCCACCCAACAAGACAACAACCAGACGGCATACACCGACGATAACATCAGGCACCTGTCGGACATGGAGCACGTTCGCACGCGCCCAGGTATGTACATCGGCCGACTTGGCGACGGAACACAAGCCGAAGACGGCATTTACGTACTGCTGAAAGAGGTGATAGACAACTCTATCGACGAGTTTAAGATGCAAGCCGGCAAGCGTATCGAGGTGGATTTGGAAGACGACCTGCGCGTATCTGTGCGTGACTACGGCCGCGGTATTCCGCAAGGAAAGCTGGTAGAGGCCGTGAGCATGCTAAACACAGGCGGCAAATACGACTCGAAGGCGTTTCAAAAGAGCGTGGGATTAAATGGTGTTGGCCTCAAAGCCGTCAACGCATTGAGTGCACGTTTCGAGGCTAGGTCGTATCGCGAGGGTAAGGTACGCAGCGTGGTGTTTGAAAGGGGCGAACTGAT